>NZ_MEFH01000099.1:0-16088 GCF_001725095.1 Sphingopyxis sp. SCN 67-31
ATCAAAACCAGTCGGCCGACTAAATCCCCGGGATGAAGGGGTCCTTTTTGCACGCCGATCACCCCACGAAGGGGGTGCCTATTGCACGCTGATCCTCAGGCGCGATCCAGCTCACCGTCCACGAAGGGCGGCTGGTGCAGGTCGATGTGACCGAACGGCACCGCTACCCCAACTGATCCAAGCTCCCGACCGGGGGATATTCTCCCACGACTGCCGCAGACCGGACCACCGGATGTGGCAATTTTCTTGCAACAGGAAATTGCCATGACTGCCCGATATTCTTCCGTCCGCCGGACCTTTCCGGCATCCTATTGGACCCTTGCCCTTGCCCTGCTGTTCGCGGCAGAGCCCGCCGCCGCACAGGAGGCCGGCGATGCGCCCCGGCCCGATGCGGCCCTCGATGCGGCCCCCAATGCCCAAGGCAGCGGCAGCTATGGCGGCGACATCGTCGTCACCGCGCGCCGCCGCGCCGAAACCGCGCAGGACGTGCCGATCGCCATTTCGGTCGTCGGCGGCGACCAGATCGACAACACCGGCAGCTTCAACGTCGGGCGGCTCCAGCAACTGGCGCCGACGCTGCAATTCTATTCGTCGAACCCGCGCAATACCGCGGTCAACATCCGCGGCATCGGCGCGCCTTTCGGCCTGACCAACGACGGGATCGAGCAGGGGGTCGGCATCTATGTCGACGACGTCTATTATTCGCGCGTCGCTTCCGCGACCTTCGACTTCCTCGACGTCGCGCAGATCGAGGTGCTGCGCGGGCCGCAAGGCACGCTCTATGGCAAGAACACCACCGCCGGCGCGATCAACATCACGACCAACCAGCCGACCTTCGATTTCGAGGGCAAGGCCGAGATCAGCATCGGCAATCTGAATTTCAAGCAGGCGAAGGCCGCCATCTCGGGCCCGCTCACCGACCATCTCGCGGCGCGCATCGCGCTTTCTTCGACCAGCCGCCGCGGTACCATCTATAACGTCACCACCGACCGCTGGGTCCAGAGCCAGGACAATATCGGCATTCGCGGCCAATTGCTGTGGCAGCCGAATGATGATCTCAGCGTCACCCTGTCGGGCGACTGGAGCAAGCAGGATGCGGTATGCTGCGCCTCGGTATTCGTCCGCACCGGCGCGACGCAGCGCCCACTGAACCGCCAATATGCCGCGCTGGCCGCGGCGCAGGGCTATACCGTGCCGAGCACCAATCCCTATGACCGGCTGACCGACCTCGACGCCAGCCTCAACGCCGGGAACGAGATCGGCGGTGTCGCGCTGCGCGTCAAATGGGACGTGGGCCCCGGCACGCTGACCTCGGTCACCGCGTGGCGCTATTGGGATTGGCAGCCCGAGAACGATCGCGACTTCACCGGCCTGCCGATCGTCACCAAGTCGCAGAACCCGTCGCAGCAGAACCAGTATACGCAGGAATTGCGCTATAATTATACCGGCGACCGCTTCGACTTCGTGCTCGGCGGCTTCTACTATTACCAGCGCATCGACACGCAGGGGACCGAACAGCACGGCCCGGCGTCGAGCCGCTGGACGCTCAATCCAGGAAGCGATTCGACGCTCTTCGATCCGCTGGTGACCGGTTGCGGCCCGAGTGCGTCGAACCAGCTTGCTTGCACCCCGTCGGTGCTCGACGGGCTGACCGCGATCAATACCCAGTTCCTGAAAAATACCAGCGCCGCGCTGTTCGTGAAGGCGAGCTGGAAGATCAGCGACCAGTTCACGATCCAGCCCGGCGTCCGGCTGAACTACGACAAGAAGGAGGGCTTTTATCAGCGGCGCGTCTTCGCGGGCGACGGGACGCCGGTCGTTTTCGGGCCGACCGACGCGGTCACGCTCGCGCGGCTCGGCGTGTTCGCGCCGCAGGAATATGCGCCCGAGTTCAGCGACTGGAACTTCAGCTATGACCTGACCGCGACATACAAGGCGACGCGCGACCTGCTCTTCTATGCGACCTATGCCAAGACGTTCAAATCGGGCGGGATCAACCAGAATGGCGTGCCGAACGATGCGAACAACAATCCGCTGCTCGGCGCCGCGACGGTGAAGCCGGAGTCGGTCAATCACTATGAGGTCGGCATCAAGACGGAGTTCTGGGATCGCCGCGCGACCTTCAACCTCACCGCCTTCCGCACCGACATCAAGAATTTTCAGGCCAATGTGAACAACGGCCAGTTCGGCGTGCTGCGCGGCTATCTTGCCAATGCGGGGAAGGTGCGGACGCAGGGCGTCGAGGGCGATTTCTCGATCCGTCCGAGCGAACGCTTCCGGGCCTATGTCAACGGCGCCTATACGGACGCCAAATATGTGAAATTCGTCGATGCGCCGTGCGCGCCTGAACAGTCGGGTGGGACGACCAGTCCGCCGAACTGCGATGTTTCGGGCCAGCGGCTGCCGGGGGTTTCGAAATGGGCCTTTTCCTTCGGGGCCGAGGTCAATGCGGAGTCGAAGCTCGTCGACCAGGATGGGCAGTTCTATTTCGGCTATGACGGCAGCTATCGGTCGGACTGGTCGTCGAACCCGACGCCGTCGGCCTATACCTGGGTCAAGGGCTATTCGCTGTCGAACTTCCGCGCCGGGTTCCGGACGGAGAGCGGCTTCGACCTCTTCGCCTGGGTCCGCAACGCCTTCGATCAGAATTATATCGACCAGCTCAGCGTCGGGCCGGGCAATACGGGCCTGATTACCGGCCTGCCCGGCGACCCGCGCACATGGGGCGGAACGATCAAGGCGCGTTTCTGACCGGCGCAGCAAAAAGGGGCCGTCCCGGCTGGGGCGGCCCCTTTTTCATGCAGTCTTGTCAGCGCTGCTGCGGTTCGCGATTCTGCTGATCGCGGCGCGGCTGTTCGCCCTGCTGGCGGTTCTGACCGCCCTGCTGCTGCTGCTGTTGCTGCTCGCGACCCTGATCGCGGCCTCCCTTCTGGGGGTTCTGACCCTGCTGGTTCGGGTTGGCCATTTTCAGTCTCCTGCAAAATGCCGCAGGCATACCGTCATGCTGCGGCGAACAGGAAACTCGCGGGACCGGTCCAATGTTCCCCGTCTGCGACGGACCGATGGGGATGCGTCGACAGGTCGCGGGAGAGACTGTTATTCGGCATCGAGCCCGTAGGCGGTGTGCAGCACGCGTACCGCGAGTTCGGTCTCGTCCTCGTCGATCAGCACGCTGACCTTGATCTCGCTGGTCGAGATGGCCTGGATGTTGATGCCACGGTCCGCGAGCGCGCGGAACATCGTGCTCGCGACGCCGGCATGGCTCTTCATCCCGACGCCAACGACGCTGATCTTCGCGACCTTGTCGTCCGACAGGATACGATTGAAGCCGATCTTGTCCTTCGCGGCCTCCAGCAGGTCGATCGAGCGGATGAGGTCGGTTTCGGGCACGGTGAAGGTCACGTCGGTCTCGCCCTTGTCGCGGCCGACATTCTGGATGATCATGTCGACGTTGATCCCCGCCGCGGCCAGCGGGCCGAAGATGCTGGCGACCGCGCCCGGGCGGTCGGGCACGCGGGTGACGATGATCTTCGCCTCATTCTTGGCCAGAGCGATGCCGGTGATGAGCTGCCGTTCCATGTGGAGTTCCTCTATTTCCTGATCGCTGACGATCATCGTGCCCCGCTTCGGCGCCTCGTCGCCCTCGACGAAGCTGGAGAGCACCTGCACGCGCACGCCTTCCTTCATCGCGAGCCCGACCGAGCGGGTCTGGAGCACCTTGGCGCCGACGCTCGCCAGTTCGAGCATTTCCTCATAGGTCACATAATCGAGCTTGCGGGCGCGCGCGACGATGCGCGGATCGGTGGTGTAGACGCCGTCGACGTCGGTATAGATGTCGCAGCGGTCCGCCTTTACTGCCGCCGCGACCGCGACCGCGCTGGTGTCCGACCCGCCGCGGCCGAGCGTCGCGATGCGGCCGTCCTCCATCAGGCCCTGAAAGCCCGGGATCACCGCCACTTCGCCGCGCGCCATCGCCGCAGACAGCGCGCCGGTCTCGATCTCGTGGATGCGGGCGCGGGCGTGGACCTCTTCGGTGCGGATCGGCAATTGCCAGCCGAGCCAGCTTCGCGCCGGCGTGCCCATCGCCTGCAGGGTCAGCGCGAGCAGGCCCGACGTCACCTGTTCGCCCGATGCGACGACGACGTCATATTCGGCGGGGTCGTAGCGCGGGTTCGCCTCGCGGCAGAAATTGACGAGCCGATCGGTCTCGCCCGCCATCGCGGAGACGACCACGGCGACCTCGTTGCCCTGGGCCACTTCGCGCGCGACGAGTTTCGCGACGGTGCGAATCCGCTCGGTGCCCGCCATCGACGTGCCTCCGAATTTCATCACGATCCGCGCCATCTCGTCCTGCCTTCCGCAACTGGTATCGCCTGCAACTTTTCCGTGGAATCCTGCGGGCGCGCCGCTGTTAGGCAAGGGGAGGGGCTATGGCAAGGCGGCGAGCGGGCGGCGGGGATATATTTTCTTGGCCGCGGGCAATCGCAGGCGTTCCGATGCCGCGTCGACCGTGGCCGGACGGCAATTTTCTTGCGTCGCCGGGGCAGGAGTGCCACATCGCTGGGCATGAACGCCGCGACGATCGATCCGCAGGAAGCCGCCCATTTCGGGGCGCTCGCCGCCGACTGGTGGGACCCGCGCGGGTCCTCGGCGATGCTCCATCGCCTGAACCCGGTACGCCTCGCCTATATCCGGGAGCAGATCGACGCGCACTGGCACGCCGACAGCCGCGAGCGCCGTCCGCTTGCCGGCAGGTCCGCGCTCGACGTCGGCTGCGGCGCCGGGCTACTCGCCGAGCCGCTGGCGCGCATGGGCGCGGCGGTGACGGGCGTCGACGCGGCGCCCGAGAATATCGGCGCGGCGCGCGCGCATGCGGCGGGGCAGGGGCTGGCGATCGCCTATCACGCGGGCGAACTGGCCGCGCTGCCGCCCGCGACCTTCGACCTCGTCACCTCGATGGAGGTGGTCGAGCATGTCGCCGACCCGGCCGCCTTCGTCGCCGAACTGGCGGCGCGGCTCGCGCCGGGCGGGCTGATGATCCTGTCGACGCCGAACCGCACGACGCTGTCGAAGCTGCTGCTCGTCGAGGCGGCCGAGCGGGTCGGCGCGGTGCCGCGCGGCACCCACGACTGGGATCGCTTCCTGCGGCCCGACGAGCTGACCGGCCTGATCGAGGGGGCGGGGCTGGAGGTGGTCGACCGCACTGGCCTGTCGCCGTCGCCGGCGCGGGGGTTCAAGCTCGGCGGCAGCGAGGCGCTCAACTATCTGCTGACGGCGCGGCGCCGGGGGTAGATGGGACGGGCCCGCATTCCGTGGCGCGTCAAAAGTCCACGTCTTCGTAGTATTTCGGCGGGGTAACGATCTCCATCCGCTCGGCGAGCAGCGGGCGGAAGCTGGGGCGCGACTTGAGCCCCGAATACCAGCCCTTGGTCTGCTCGTGCCCGGTCCAATCGATACCGCCCAGATAGTCGGCGACCGAGATGTGCGCGGCGGCGGCGAGGTCGGCGAGGCTCATCGTCGCGCCGGCGAGCCAGGTGCGGTGGTCGATCAGATAATCGACATAGTCGAGGTGGTTGTTCGCCGCCTTCATCGCCTCGCGCAGCGCGCCGCCGTCGGGGGGCTGGCGGTGGACGATGCGCTTCTGCATCCGCTCGAACAGTAGCGGGCCCGTCACCTCGTAGAAGAAATCCTGGTCGAACCACGCGACCAGGCGGCGGATCTCGGCACGCTGCGCGGCGGTGCCGTTGAGCATCGCCTTGCCCTCGACCGTCTCCTCGAAATATTCGGCGATCGCGTTGCTGTCGATCAGCACCTGCCCGCGACCCTCGTCGACCATCACCGGGGTGCGGCCGGCGGGATTGAGGTCGATGAACTCGTCGCGCCGCTCCCACGGCGACTCGCGCAGCAATTCATAGCCGACCCCTTTTTCGCCCAGCAAAAGCCTGATCTTGCGGGAGAAGGGACAAAGCGGGAATTGATAGAGCTGCCACATGGCTTCGACATAGCGGCTGCGGGGCGCAACGGCTATGGCGGTTTTCAGCGTCGCGCGGCGTCGCGTTCGCGTTCCCATTGGGCGGCAAGGTCGCGCGCCATGTCCTTGAGGACCGGGGCATAGGCCGCCAGCGCCGAGGCCGCGTGGCCGGCCATGCGCGCGCCGGCGCGAACGTCGTCGCCCATCCGCTCGGCATAATAGGGATCGTCCTTGCCCGCGACCTCGCCCAGCGTCGCGTCGGGCGGGATGTAGGCGGCGTCGGATTCGGGGTCGATCTGCGCCACGGCCTGCGCGAGCGGGCCGACGTTGAGCTGCATCAGCGCCCCGATCAGCGCCGTCACCGTGTCGGCCATGCGATCCTGGAGCAGGGGGTCGTTCAGCGCCGCGACGGCGCCGCGCGTATCATGTTCGCCCGCCGCCGCAGGCAGCGGCGCCGCGAGCGCGAGCGCGAGCAGGGGGAGGGCAGCGATGGTCCAGCGCATGGCGTCGTCCTTTCGACCGGAAATCGAAGCGCGGATCATAGGCGCGAGTCGCTTTCGCTGCGCTGAACGCGGCATGCCGTCCATGCCGCGTCCGCGTCATTCCGCCGCTTCGACCGCGATATCGGAGTCGCTCAGCGGGTGGGCGAGGCGGGCGACCATCTCCTTCGGACAGACCTGCCAGAACTGCGCGCGGCGGCGGTCCCAGTCGGACAGGATTTCGGCCGACCAGCGGCTGCCCGTCGCCGCGGCATGCTCGGCGATCAGCGTCTTCAGCACGCCTTCCCAATGCGCGCTGTCGAGCCGCTGCCACTGGATCGATTCGCCGTTCGCATGGCGTTCGAAGCTGCCGTCCTCGTCGAGGACGAAAGCCATGCCGCCGGTCATGCCGGCGCCGAAGTTCGAGCCGACGGGGCCGAGGATCACCGCGGTGCCGCCGGTCATATATTCGCAGCCGTTCGCGCCGCAGCCCTCGATCACGACGCGCGCGCCCGAGTTGCGCACCGCGAAGCGCTCGCCCGCCTGCCCCGCGGCGAGCAGCGTGCCCGCGGTCGCGCCATAGAGGACGGTGTTGCCGACGATGCTGTTGTGCTGGCTGACCAGCGGGCTCGACACGGTCGGGCGCACGACGATGCGGCCGCCCGACAAGCCCTTGCCGACATAGTCGTTGGCGTCGCCGAACACCTCGAGCGTGATGCCGCTGCACAGAAAGGCGCCGAGCGACTGGCCCGCGGTGCCGCGCAGACGCACCTGGACATGGTCGTCGGCCAGCCCGTTCATCCCGAACCGCGCGGTGATCTCCGCCGACAGCCGGGTGCCGACGGCGCGGTGCGTGTTGCGGACATTGTAGGTGAGCTGCATCCGCTCGCCGCGCTCGAACAGCGGCTTCGCGTCGCTCAGTATCTGCGCGTCGAGGCTGTCGGGCACCGGGTTGCGGAAGTTCGGACCCTGCGACCGGCGTTCCTCGTCGGGCGCGTCGACCTTGGCCAGCAGCGGGTTGAGGTCGAGATCGTCGAGATGCTCGGCGCCGCGGCTGACCTGACGCAGCAGTTCGGTGCGCCCGATCACCTCGTCGAGGCTGCGGCAGCCGAGTCTGGCGAGGATCTCGCGCACCTCCTCGGCGATGAAGGTCATCAGATTGATGACCTTTTCGGGGCTGCCGCCGAATTTGGCGCGCAGCTTTTCGTCCTGGGTGCAGATGCCGACCGGGCAGGTGTTCGAATGGCACTGGCGCACCATGATGCAGCCCATCGCGACGAGGCTGAGCGTCCCGATGCCGAACTCCTCGGCGCCGAGGATCGCCGCGATCACGATGTCGCGGCCGGTCTTGAGCCCGCCGTCGGTGCGCAGGCGGATACGATGGCGCAGCCCGTTGAGGGTCAGCACCTGATTGACCTCCGACAGCCCCATTTCCCACGGGGTGCCGGCATATTTGATGCTGGTCTGCGGACTGGCGCCGGTACCGCCGGTGTTGCCCGAGACGAGAATGACGTCGGCGTGCGCCTTGGCGACGCCCGCCGCGACGGTGCCGATGCCCGCGGAGCTGACGAGCTTCACGCAGACGCGCGCGCGCGGGTTGATCTGCTTGAGGTCGTAGATGAGCTGCGCGAGGTCCTCGATCGAATAGATGTCGTGGTGCGGCGGCGGGGATATGAGCATCACGCCCGGTGTCGAATGGCGCAGCCGCGCGATGAACTCGGTGACCTTGAAGCCCGGAAGCTGTCCGCCCTCGCCGGGCTTGGCGCCCTGCGCGACCTTGATCTCTATCTCGTCGCAGGCGCCCAGATATTCGGCGGTGACGCCGAAACGGCCGCTGGCGATCTGCTTGATGTTGCTGTTGGCATTGTCGCCGTTCGGATAGGGATGATAGCGCGCGCTGTCCTCGCCGCCTTCGCCCGACACCGCCTTCGCGCCGATGCGGTTCATCGCGATCGCCAGCGTCTCGTGCGCCTCCGGCGACAGCGCGCCGAGCGACATGCCGGGGGTGACGAAGCGCTTGCGAATCTCGGTGATCGCCTCGACGCTGTCGAGCGGGACGCCCTGCTGCGGAAAGTTGAATTCGAGCAGGTCGCGCAGATAGACGGGCGGCAGATCGTCGACCCCGCGCGAGAATTGCAGATAGGTCGAATAGCTGTCGGTCGCGACCGCGGTCTGGAGCAGGTGCATGAGCTGCGCCGAATAGGCGTGCGCCTCGCCCCCCGCGCGCTGGCGGTAGAAACCGCCGACGGGCAGCGCGATGACACGATTGTCGAACGCCGCCTCGTGCTTGTCGGTCGCGTTGATGAACAGCGACTGATAGCCTTCGCCCGAAATCTTTGCCGGCATGCCGGGGAAGAGATCGTTGACGAGCGCGCGCGACAGGCCGACCGCCTCGAAATTATAGCCGCCGCGATAGCTGGAGATCACCGCGATCCCCATCTTCGCCATGATCTTGAGCAGCCCGTCGTTGATCGCCTTGCGGAAGCGGGCGCGGCAGTCGTCGAGCGACAGGTCGCCGAACAGGCCGCGCGCGTGGCGGTCGGCGATGCTCGCCTCGGCCAGATAGGCGTGGACGGTGGTTGCGCCGACGCCGACCAGCACCGCGAAGGCGTGGGTGTCGAGCACCTCGGCCGAGCGGATGTTGATCGAGGCATAGCTGCGCAGCCCCTTGCGGACCAGGTGAGTGTGGACCGCGGCGGCGGCGAGCACCATCGCGACGCCGACGCGGTCGGGGCCGATGGCCTGGTCGGTCAGGAACAGCTCGCTGCGCCCGGCGCGCACCGCGTCCTCCGCCTCGCGGCGGATGCGCGCGATCGCGTCGCGCAGCGCCGAGGCGTCGTCGCCGGCGGCGAAGGTGCAGTCGATGTCGGCGACCGCGTCGCCGAAATAGGCGCGCAGCCGATCCCAGTCGTCGCCGACGAGCACCGGTGAATCGATGACGAGGACGTGCGCGCTCTGCCCCTTTTCGTCGAGGATGTTGCCGAGGTTGGAGAAGCGGGTGTTGAGGCTCATCACATGCCGTTCGCGCAGGGAGTCGATCGGCGGGTTGGTGACCTGGCTGAAATTCTGGCGAAAGAATTGCGCGACGTGGCGCGGCTTGTCCGAGATGACCGCGAGCGGCGTGTCGTCGCCCATCGATCCGATCGCTTCCTTGGCATCCTCGACCATCGGCGACAGGATCAGTTCCATGTCCTCCATCGTCAGGCCCGCCGCGACCTGGCGGCGCAGCAGTTCGGCGCGGTCCCACGCGGGAAGGCTGGCCTTGCCGCCCTTCGGCAGGTCGGCCATGGTACGGAAGCCCTTGACGCGCGAGGCATAGTCCTGCGCGCCGGCGATGCGGTCCTTGATCGCGCGATCCTCGTAAAGCGTTCCTTCGTCGAGGTCGACCGCGATCATCTGGCCGGGGCCGAGGCGGCCCTTCTTGCGGATGCTCGCCTCCGGCAGCAGCACCATGCCGCTTTCCGATCCGACGACGAGCAGATTGTCGGCGGTCAGCGTGTAGCGCAGCGGGCGCAGCGCGTTGCGGTCCATCCCCGCCACCGCCCAGCGGCCGTCGGTCATCGCCAGCGCGGCGGGGCCGTCCCACGGCTCGGTGACGCTGGCGAGATAGGCGTACATCGCCTTGTGCGCGTCGGGGATATCGTCGTCGTGCCCCCATGCCTCGGGAACGAGGATCAGCTTCGCGGTCGGCGCGTCGCGGCCGGCGCGGCACAGCGTCTCGAACACCGCGTCGAGCGCCGCGGTGTCGCTGGCGCCCGCGGGGATCACCGGCTTGATGTCCTCCGAATGCTCGCCGAAGGCGAGGCTCGCCATCTTGATCTCGTGGCTCTTCATCCAGTTGCGGTTGCCGCGGATCGTGTTGATCTCGCCGTTATGGGCGAGGCAGCGGAAGGGCTGGGCCAGCCACCATTGCGGGAAGGTGTTGGTCGAATAGCGCTGGTGGAAGATCGCGACCCGGCTTTCGAACAGGCGGTTGGTCAGGTCGGGATAGAAATCGGCCAGGCTCTCGGCCAGGAACAGCCCCTTGTAGATGATCGAGCGACCCGACAGGGAGCAGATATAGAAATCGTGGATCTGCGCCGCGATCACCTTCTTCTCGATCCGGCGGCGGACGAGATAGAGCTGCTTTTCGAATTCGGCGAGCGACTGTTCCTCGGGCAGCGGACCGGCGATCATGATCTGCTCGATCTCCGGGCGCGTGCGCTGCGCCTTGTCGCCGATCACCGACACGTCGACGGGCACCTGCCGCCAGCCGTAGATGGTGTAGCCCGCATCGATGATCTCCGCCTCGACGATCGTCCGGCACGCTTCCTGCGCGCCCAGGTCGGTGCGCGGCAGGAAGACCATGCCGACGGCGAGGCGGTTCGGGCGCACCTTGTGCCCCGACGCCGCGATCGCATCGTCGAAGAAGCGTTCGGGCAGGTCGACATGGATGCCCGCCCCGTCCCCCGTCTTGCCGTCGGCATCGACCGCGCCGCGGTGCCACACCGCGCGCAGCGCCTCGATCGCCGCATCGACGACGCGGCGCGACGGCTTGCCGTCGGTCGCGGCGACCAGCCCGACGCCGCAGGCATCGGATTCGAGGTCGGGGCGATACATGCCGGTTTCGGCGAGCCGCGCATGGTCGGGGGTGGGGTAATGGGTCATGTCTTCGTTCCTGACTATGAGGTCGGATCGGTCATGCCGAGCCGCTTGCGCGCGTTGGCGGCGGCACTCTGTTCGGCTTCGTAGGTTGCCGCTTCCAGTTCCTCGACCGCCTTGCGGTCGGCCTCGGACCAGTTGGAGCGGTCGTGGCCCGCGTCGTAATCGTCCGCGGCTGCGGCCGCCGCATCGGCGGCCGCGTCGACGGCATCGTCGGTATAGCTCCATTCGTCGCTGGCCGCGGCTTCGGTGGTCTCGACCGGCGCATTCCACGAATCGCGCGTTTCCTTGAGCGTCTTGACGTCGACCTTGAGCAGTTTGGCGAGCTTGCGCAGTTCGGCGTCGCTCAGGTCGGCCAGCGCGCGTTCCTTCGGCAGCTCCTTGAGCTGACCCTCGACCTGCGGCGCGCGGTCGATGACCTTGTCCGCCAGCGGCGGAACGGCCTTGATCATCGCCAGCATCACCTCCGGATCGGCCTGCAGTGCCATCCATTCGCGGGCATAGGCCTGGCCGGCGGGGGTGGCGAAGAAGGCGTTGAACTGGCCGAGCTGGTCGGCGGCGAAGGTGCGGGCATAGGCGCGCGCAAGCCCCGCGCGCATCGGCGGTTCGAGGTCGGCGAGCACCTCGCTGATCACCGGCTTGATGACGGCGGTCACCTGCTCTTCGCGCTGCTTGCGATGGGGGTCGAACAGGTCGGCGATCGCCTGCTTGCTCGGCGCGTCGAGCGCGGCGATCGTGTCGCTGTCGACGCCGGTCTTGATGCCGATCATCAGGTCCGACGCGCCGTCGACCTGCGCCATGATCGACTTGAAGACCTTGCCGTAGAGATTGTCGAGCATCCGCTCGAGGCTGCCCGCGGGAATCAGCGCGGCCGTCGTCTGCTGCGCGAGCGCGAGCTGCGCGGGGTCGATCGGCGGCAGCGTGTCGGTTGCGAATATCCTTTCGACGAGCGCGATGGCTTCGTCCATTTCCTTGCGCATCCGCGCCTTGGCATCGGCAAGGCTGCTTTCGCTCAGCATCGAATCGTCGGCGACGACCTCTGCCGCCGGCGCTTCCTCGGGTTCGGCCCAGGCGGGCGCGGCGGGGGACAGCAGCGCGACGGTGCCGGCGAGCGCCAGCGATTTCCAGCTCGACATGGTCATGATTCCTTCCTGTTGATCATGCCGCCTTCTTTTCGGTTTTTGCCTTGACCTTCAACCACTTTGCCATCTGTTCGCTGACGTCGCGGCCGTCGCGGATGCCCCAGACGACCAGGCTGGCGCCGCGCACGATGTCGCCCGCGGCGAACACGCCGGGCAGGCTGGTCATCATCGTCTGGTGATCGACGCGCAGCGTGCCCCAGCGCGTGACGCTGAGGTCGGGGGCGCCGAACAGGTGCGGCAGTTCCTCCGGGTCGAAACCGAGCGCCTTGATCACCATGTCGGCGGGTAGGTCGAAGCTGCGGCCCGGATCGGGCTCGGGGTTGCGGCGGCCGCTCGCGTCGGGCGCGCCGAGGCGCATGCCCTGCGCCGCGACCTGCCGGACCGCCTTGTCGGCGGTGAAGCGCTCGGGCGCCGCCAGCCACACGAACTCGACGCCTTCCTCCTCGGCATTGGCGACTTCGCGCTGCGAGCCCGGCATATTCTCCCGGTCGCGGCGATAGAGGCATTTGACCGACTTCGCGCCCTGGCGGATCGCGGTGCGAACGCAGTCCATCGCGGTGTCGCCGCCGCCGATGACGACGACATGCTTGCCCTCGGCATTCAGCCGCCCGTCGTCGAACGCGGGGACCGCATCGCCGAACCCCTTGCGGTTCGAGGCGATCAGATAGTCGAGCGCGGCGACCACGCCCTCGGCATCCTTGCCGGGGACGGCGATCTCGCGCGCCTTGTAGACGCCGGTCGCGATCAGCACCGCGTCGTGCCGCTGGCGCAGCGCGTCGAGCGTCGCGTCCCGGCCCACCTCGAACCCGGCGTGGAAGTGGATGCCGCTTTCGGCGAGCCGCTCGATGCGGCGCATCACCACCTCCTTCTCCAGCTTGAAGCCGGGAATGCCGTAGGTGAGCAGGCCGCCGGCGCGGTCGTGGCGGTCATAGACATGCACCTCGTGCCCCGCGACGCGCAGATATTCGGCGGCGGTCAGCCCGGCCGGGCCGGCGCCGACGATGCCCACCGACTGGCCCGTCGCCGGGCCCGCGCGGACCGGCTCGACCCAGCCCTCGGCCCAGGCGGTGTCGGTGATGTATTTCTCGACGCTGCCGATGGTCACAGCGCCGTGACCCGCGCTCTCGATCACGCAATTGCCTTCGCACAACCGGTCCTGCGGGCAGATGCGGCCGCAGATCTCGGGCATCGTCGAGGTCGCGTTCGACAGCTCGTACGCCTCGCGCAGCCGCCCCTCCGCGGTCAGGCGCAGCCATTCGGGGATGTGGTTGTGCAGCGGACAATGCACCGAGCAATAGGGCACGCCGCACTGCGAACAGCGCGCCGACTGATCGCGCGCATCGGGCGCGGCGTAGCGCTCGGCGATCTCGCGGAAATCGCGCGCGCGCTCCTCCGGCGAGCGCTTGTCGGGATAGGATTGGTCGTGCCCCACGAACTGGAGCATGCGATCGGCAGCCATGCATTTTTTCCCTTCGTTGCGAGGGCGGATGCAGGAGCGCCGAAAGGCTGTCATCAGGAAAAGCGGATTTAAGGCAGTAATACTGACCTTAAATCCGCTCAATTCTGGAAAGTCGCTTATCTCACGCAATCATCTTTCAAAATTAGTAAAATGTCGGACCTATCTTAGGGCCAGCCAGGCCAGCGCTGCGGCGCCGACGATGATTCGATACCAAGCGAAGGGGCCGAATCCGTATCGCGTCACGACGGCGAGGAAGGCCTTGATCACCGCCCAGGCGACGATGAAGGACACGAACGCGCCGAGCGCGATCAGGCCCAGGTCGTTCCGGGTGATCGATTCGTGATGCTTGGCAAGCTGCAGCACCGTCGCGCCGGTCAGCGTCGGCAGGGCGAGAAAGAAGCTGAACTCGGCGGCGGTCTTGCGGTCGATGCCGAGCGCCATCGCGCCCATGATCGTCGCGCCCGAGCGGCTGACCCCCGGGATCATCGCGATGCACTGGACAAGGCCGACGATGATCGACTGGCGCGTCGTCAGCGCCGCGACCCCGCCGCTGTCGACGGGTTTCGCGAACCGCTCGACGAGCAGGATGGCGAACCCGCCGATCACCAGCGCCCAGGCGACGACGACGGCGTTTTCGAGCAGCGCCTCGATATAGTCGCCGAACGCGAGCCCCAGGACGACCGCGGGCAGGAAGGCGAGCAGCAGGTTGCGCACGAAGGCGATCGCCACCGGGTCGCGCCGGAAGAAGCCGACGATCATCTCGCGGAACAACCGCCGGTAGAGGACGACGATCGCGAGGATCGCGCCCGGCTGGATCGCGATGTTGAACACCGCCCAGCGCGCCGCGTCATAGCCGAGCAGCTCGGTCGCGAGGATCAGGTGGCCGGTCGAGGAGACGGGCAGGAATTCGGTCAGCCCCTCGACGATGCCGAGGATGATCGCGGTCAGCCACAGGCTCATCGACGCTCTCCCGCCGGCGCGTGCCCAGGGGGAGGGGCAAGCGAGGGGGGAGGGGGAGCGAACGGCAAATCGGCTGGGGGCATGAACGATCCTGCGAAGCGAAGACGAATAGGCGAAGGGGCGGCCGGCTCGGTGCCGGACGCCCCTTTCCCTGACGGACCTACGCAGCGCGTGCGGATTTTTCCAGCCGCTATTTGAAAAGCGCGCGGCCGGGCGCGCCGGAGCGGGCGGTTAACGCGCCGCGGCCCCGGCAAAGCGGCCGTGGCGGCGATACTGGACGAGCCAGCCTTCGGCGACCGCGGCGAGCGACGTCGGCGTGATGCCGAGCTGCGCGAGCCCGGCGGCGCCGGGGGCGACGACATTGTCGACCTGCAGCATCCGCCACTGATCGCGGGTGATCGGCGCGCCGGGCAGCCAGCCCAGCCCGGCGGCGAGCGCCGCTGCGACGGCGTCGGGCATCTCGACGAACAGCCGCTTTCGTCCGGTCGCGGCGGCGATCCACTGCTGCAGCGCGGCCATCGTCAACACCTGCGGCCCGCCCAGTTCGAACAGGTCGCCAGCGGCCGGCGCGGCGAGCGCCGCGACCACCGCATCGGCGACATCGCCGACATAGACGGGCTGGAGCTTCGTTGCCGGCGCGATCACCGGGACGACCGGCGTCATGCGCATCAGCGCCGCGAAACGGTTGATGAACCGGTCCTCGCGCCCGAAGACGATCGACGGGCGCAGGATCGTCGCCTCGGGGAAGGCGGCGCGGACCGCGGCCTCGCCGTCGCCCTTGCTGCGGCCATAGGCCGAGGCGCTGTCGCGATCGGCGCCGATCGCCGAGACATGGGCGAAGGCGCGCGCGCCGGCGGCTTTCGCGGCGGCGGCGGCATGGCCGGCGCCCTCCGCCTGCACCGCGTGCATCGCGTCGAAGCTGCCGGCGAGGTTGACGACGGCGTCGCTGCCCTGGACCGCGCGCGCGACGCTCGCCGCATCGCGCACGTCGGCGGCGACGAACTGCGTCTGGCCCAGGCCGCCGAGCGGCTTCAGGAACACCGCCGCGCGCGGGTCGCGCTGCGCGACGCGCACCCGCGCGCCCAGCGTCAGCAGGCGTTGCACGACATAGCGGCCGACGAACCCGCCGCCGCCCAGCACCGTGATCAATTGTCCGTCGAGGTTGCGCATCGCGTCGCCCTGTATCCGATTCTCCACCGGCGCCGCGGCGCCGCTCGCGCTCCCATGCCGCGAAGCGCCCGCGGGGGCAAGGGCATGTGTCGCGGGCGGCGACGCAAATCCGCGCTTCGGCAAAATAATCGCGCCGCGCCCGTGCAGCGCGGTTGACAAGCGCCAGCCCCCGCCGCTAAGCGCCCGCTCCTACCCCGTGCCCAGATGGCGGAATTGGTAGACGCACCAGCTTCAGGTGCTGGCGATCGCAAGGTCGTGGAGGTTCG
>NZ_MEFH01000100.1:0-15570 GCF_001725095.1 Sphingopyxis sp. SCN 67-31
AACCGGAGAAAGCTGCACGGCCAAGGCGGTGGCAAGCGGCATTGATGGTGCGCTGAACTATCGCGCTACCTGCAAAGAC
Source organism: Sphingopyxis sp. SCN 67-31 (assembly GCF_001725095.1). Classification (NCBI taxonomy): domain Bacteria; kingdom Pseudomonadati; phylum Pseudomonadota; class Alphaproteobacteria; order Sphingomonadales; family Sphingopyxidaceae; genus Sphingopyxis; species Sphingopyxis sp. SCN 67-31. The sequence goes on from NZ_MEFH01000100.1 coordinate 80, forward strand.
AAGACCGGCGAACACGGCGAACTCTGGTCGCTTCGCCAGCGCGGTCCGATCCTCACAATGCAGCGTTCGCGATCGACAAGTTGGGGAGGCGGTCCCGTTTCAAGCCATAGGCTCGAACGATGCGGATGATCTACGCGACACGCTTAGCGTACGTTTTCGACCATCCTCTCACCGGTCCCGATTCAGCCAGCGGTCTCCTCGGCGATCCTGCTAATCCCTTCGGTAGATGAGATAGTCAGCTGCTGCTTCCGAGTGATCAGTAGGCCTCGACGCTCCCAGTCTGCAAGGATACGGCTGGCGGTGTGAAGCGTGGTACCTGCGATGTCGGCGATGTCTTTGCGCCGAAGCGGGAATTCGATCACAGTGCCGTCTTCGGTCGGATAGCCAGCTTGATCGAGCAGTCGCAGCAGCGTCCGCGCGATACGGCGATCAGCATTCTGCGTCGCCAATTCGCGTAATCGTTCCTGCGTTTCCCCTATACGTTTGCCGAGGATGGCTACCATGTTGATCGCGATGCCCGAATGCCGTCGCATCAGTGCAAGAAGATCCGCAGGATCCCAACTGATCTCAACGGAATCGAGCATCGCACCCGCATCTGCTGGATAAAGCCCGTCGGTCAATGAGGGAACGCAACCGAAAATCTCGCCCGGCCCGATGAGGCGGACCAGTATTTCTTCCCCGTCGCCTCCTGTTTGCGTGATGCGGACGCAACCCGACAGCAGGGCGTGGGCGCGGCCTGAAGGCTCGCCCTGGTCGAAAATTCGCGTGTCCTTTGGAATATGCCGCATGCGCGCCGCCGCCGCGGTTTCGCGCAGCACTTCGGAAGGTAGGGACCTCATGAGTGCGATGCGGGCCATTGCGTCCGCGTCGGGGTGAAGGTTGGTCGCCATGGCCCAGACTTAGGCAGAAGTTTGTTCCAGCGCAAATCCTTCAACGTCGTTTCTGGCTATTTCCAGGTGATCGGATGCGCCACCCGACGACGAGGCGCGGATGGAGAACGGGTTATGTTCTGTTCGGAATGCGGTGAAGTAATCGGAGCGGGACCGCTTGACCTGCGGCGGAGTGCACCGCGCAGACTCCGCGGCGTAGCCAGTATCCTTGGTGGGTTTCTTGCGGTGCCGCGCGGCGATTCGGCCCCGCCGTGCGGGGTGAAGGGGGACGCGGATCGACGCTGCCGCCGAACAAGGGACGAATGAGCATGGCGGTGCGACATTGCCGATCGGGTGAAATCTCGTGCCTGGGATCGATTGATGACGCCGCGACCAGGACTGTAGCACTGGCGCGCACGTCGGCGTTCGAGGCGATTCACCTCGTCGTGCGCGCCGGCCAATCGATCCCGTCGCACCACGTCGCCGGCTCGATCACGCTCTATTGTATCGCGGGTCATGTGCGTTTCGAAGGCGCCTCGCCGCCGGAGCTTTGGGCCGGTGACTGGCTGTACCTCGATCCGGGCGCGGCGCATGCGGTCGAAGCGGTCGTTGACAGTTCGCTACTATTGACGATCTTGTTCGACGAATCCGGAGACAGGCATGCGACGCCCGCGCGAGTCGCACGGTAGTGAATCCCGGAACGACGCGGCGAAAAACAGGGGGCTGTAATGGGCGAATATCGGAAGCTTTGGTGGACGCTGATCGCCGTCCTTGTGGTGACCTTCGGCGTATTGGGCGTGTCGGGGGTAGAGATTTATCGCAAGGCGCCGCCGATTCCGGCTGAGGTCGTAAGCGCTTCGGGCGAGCTACTGATGACCCGCGACGACATATTGGCGGGACAGGCGGCGTGGCAGAGCACCGGCGGCATGCAGCTCGGTTCGATCTGGGGGCATGGCGCCTATCAGGCACCCGATTGGTCGGCGGACTGGCTGCACCGCGAACTGACGGCGTGGCTCACCATCGCCGCCCGCGAAACCTATGGCGCGGCGTTCGACACGCTCGCTATCGAACAGAAGGCGGCGCTGACTCATCGCTTGAAAGAGGAATATCGCCGCAACAGCCATGACGCCGCGACCGGCGTGGTGACGGTGTCCGATCGCCGCGCCCAAGCGATGGCGCAGACGGCCGACCATTATGCCCGGCTCTATGGGGACGATCCCGCGCTGCGACCGATGCGCGACAATTATGCGATGAAGGAGAGCACGCTGCCGGACCCTGCGAAGCGGGCGGTGCTCACCGATTTCTTTTTCTGGACGGCCTGGGCCGCCTCAACCGAGCGGCCGGGGACGGTTGCCACCTATACCAACAACTGGCCGCCCGAACCGCTGATCGGCAATCACCCGACGCCTGAGAATATTCTCTGGTCGCTTGCCTGCGTCGTGATCCTCGTCGCCGGGGTCGGGGCGCTGATCTGGGGCTGGGCTTTTCTGCGTCGCCACGACGACACGCCTCTGGTCGTCGCCGAAAAGGACCCCTTGACGCTCGCGGCTCTCACCCCGTCGCAGCGCGCCCTTGGCAAATATCTGTTCGTGGTGCTGGCGCTGTTCATCTTCCAGGTGTTCATCGGCGGCTTCACGGCGCATTATACGATCGAGGGCCAAAGCTTTTATGGCTTCGATGTCTCGCAGTGGTTCCCTTATGCGCTGAGCCGAACCTGGCATGTGCAAAGCGCGGTGATGTGGATTGCCACGGCTTTTCTGGCGGCGGGACTGTTCCTCGCGCCCGTCATCCATGGCAGCGATCCCAAATATCAAAAATTGGGCGTCGACATATTATTCTGGGCGTTGATCCTGGTCGTCGCCGGCTCGTTCATCGGCAATTATCTCGCGCTATCGCACGCCCTGCCGGACAAGCTCAGCTTCTGGCTTGGTCATCAGGGCTATGAATATCTCGACCTGGGTCGGCTGTGGCAAATCGCGCTGTTCGGCGGGCTCCTGTTCTGGCTGACGTTGATGCTGCGCGCCATGCTGCCGGCGCTCCGCCGCGGGCAGGGAGACAGGAATCTGCTCGCGCTGCTCACCCTCTCTACGATCGCCATCGGCCTCTTTTACGGCTCGGGCCTTTTCTATGGCGAACGCACCCATATCACGATCATGGAATATTGGCGCTGGTGGGTCGTCCACCTGTGGGTCGAGGGCATATTCGAAGTGTTCGCAACCGCGGCCATCGCCTTCATCTTTGCATCGATGGGGCTGGTGTCGAAGCGAATTGCGACGGCGGCCAGCCTCGCCTCGGCCTCGCTGTTCATGGTTGGTGGTGTCCCGGGCACATTTCACCATCTTTATTTCTCAGGCACGACCACGCCGATCCTCGCGGTTGGCGCGGCATTCAGCGCACTCGAGGTCGTGCCGCTGATCGTCCTGGGCTATGAGGCCTGGGAACATTGGAGCCTGCGCGATCGGGCGCCGTGGATGCGTCCGCTGCGCTGGCCCTTGATGTGCTTCATCGCGGTCGCCTTCTGGAACATGCTCGGCGCCGGGGTTTTCGGCTTCATGATCAACACGCCGCTCGCGCTCTTCTACCTCCAGGGGCTGAACACCACCGCGGTCCACGCCCATGCCGCGCTGTTCGGCGTCTATGGCTTCCTTGCCCTGGGCTTCACCCTGCTGGTGCTACGCTATATCCGGCCCGAGATTGCATTTAATGAACGGCTGATGCGGGTCGGCTTCTGGGGCTTGAACGCGGGGCTGGTGTTGATGATCTTCACCAGCCTGCTGCCCGTTGGCCTGTACCAGTTCGAGGCGAGCGTAACCACCGGCATGTGGTATGCTCGCAGCGACGCATTCCTGCAGCAGGGTTTCCTTGAAACATTGCGCTGGATCCGCACCTTTGGCGATGTCGTGTTCATCATCGGCGCCATCGCCATCGCATGGCAGGTCGTCATCCTCGGCTTGTGGCGCAAGGGCGCGCGCGCATGACCCTGGCCGCGAGGCAGGCGGGCGGCGTCGACATATCGCCGCTCTGGCTCCAGGGAGCCTATCGCCTGTTGTTCGCGGCTGGCGCGCTGTGGGCGGTCGTTGTCGTGACCTTGTGGATCGGTGCGCTCGGTGGGCGCTGGACGCTCCCTACCGCGATGGATCCGCTCGCCTGGCATCAGCACGAAATGCTGTTCGGTTATCTCAGCGCGATCATCGCCGGTTTCCTGAGCGCGGCCATCCCCAATTGGACCGGACGGCCGACGGTGACCGGATGGCGGGTCGCCGCGCTGGTTGGTCTGTGGCTGGCGGCGCGGCTGGCGATCCTCTTTTCAGCGGCGGTGCCGCCACTCGCCGGCGCGGCGCTCGATGTTGGCTTCCTGCTGCTTCTCCTCGTTTATGCCGCGCGTGAGATTTTCGCATCGGGCAATCGGAATAAACCGATCCTGGTTGTTCTCTTGTTGTTTGCGACCGCCTGCGCGCTGGACCATGCGGCCGCAATGGGAGCGATCGCCGATCCCGCGCTGGGCATGCGGATGGGCTTTGCCTTGGTGCTGATCCTGATCTCGCTCATTGGCGGGCGGATCATCCCGGCCTTTACCCGCAATTGGCTGCTACAGCAGAAGCGCGGCGAGGGGCTCCCAGTCATGCCAAATCGCTTCGACATGGCCGTGATCGCGGCCACGGCGCTGGCGCTCGCGGCGTGGGCAGCTGCCCCCACCAGCTCTTTGGCAGGAGGGCTGCTACTGCTCGCGGGCGCGCTCCAGCTCGTCCGCCTGGCGCGCTGGGCCGGGCTGAAGGCGCGGCGCTCGCCCCTCGTTTTCATCCTCCATATTTCCTATGCATGGTTGCCGGTCGGCCTGTTGCTGCTCGGTTGGGCGATTCTGCATCCGGCTTTTCCACCGTCGAGCGCGATGCACGCCCTTGGCGCCGGCGCGATGGCGGCGATGACACTGGCGGTGATGACGCGTGCGACGCGAGGGCATACGGGCAGGCCGCTGGAGGCCGATCAGGCAACGGTCGCCATTTATATCCTTGTGCATCTGGGCGCCTTGCTTCGCGTGACAGCGCCGTTCCTGCCGTTTGATTATATGGGCGCCATCGCGCTCGCCGGCGGGCTGTGGGGCGCTGCCTTTTTGCTATTCCTCATCGTCTATGGCCCCATGGCGCTACAACCAGCCCCCAAAGTTCGCGTTTGACATCATCGGAGTCGCCCCGCCAGCATCTTGCGATGCGCCAGCGTCGCAAAACGCTGGAAGTGCGATGCGAGCCAAAGTGGTTGTGGACGGCGAATGCGTCGAGGCGTTTTGCGGGCGCCTACCGAGATCCGCCGCTTACCAAGGCGTATCGTCGACGTTTGCGACCGTGCTTCCGACGTGGAGCCGGATGCTGGCGCGCAGCGATCATCGGTCACGGTAAGTCGGATTGATGCTATCCTTGGTGCAAATCCGCCCGCCGCGCGGTGAATTTGACCGGGGTCAATGTCTCACTCGCCGCGCCGTGTTCACATGCTGGCGGTCATAGGAGAAATGACATGCGTAACGTACTAGTTCACGCCGATGACAGCACCTCTATGAGCGTCCGGATGGAAAGCGCTCTCGCGATCGGCCGAAGGCACAGATCGCACCTTCGCTTCGTGATCAGCTCTCCCTTCCAGCAGTTCGTCACCGTCGATCCCTTCGGCGGCATGTATCTGTCAAGCGAACAGCTGGCCAAGGCACAACTTGCTGATCAGAAGCTCGAACAGCGATTATCAGCGGAACTCGCGCGCGAAGATGTCCCATGGGACGTCGTGATATCGGACGGCGATGCCTTGTCCGCACTATCTTTGGCCGCAACACTGACCGATCTCGTAATCGTCTCGCTGGGAACTGTCGATGGGCCTCGTAACTTGACACCGCCGATGATGGCAGGCGACTTGGCCATGACGGTGCCCGTTCCGGTGCTGGCCATCCCCGTACATAATGGTCCGATTGATCTCGATTCCCCTGTAATCATCGCGTGGAATGGCAGCCCACAGGCAGCGCATGCGTTACGCGCCGCGGTGCCCCTGATCCGCGACGCCCAAAGCATCGTCATGGTGGCGATCGGCCCGGACGAGGGTCCAATAGCGGCCGAGAACGCGCTTATCTATTTGTCTCGTCACGGGCTCCACGCCGAACTTCTCCATGAAGAGCGAGGCACGACGGACAGCGTCGAGGAGACACTCGAACGTGTCGCAAAGTCCATTGAGCCAGGGCTGATCGTCATGGGTGCCTTTGGCCGGCCGCGTCTGCGCGAAACGCTGTTCGGCGGCGTTACCCGCTACCTTCTGGAAGCAGCACCGGCACCGTTGCTGCTGGCGCACTAGGGCTTTGGTCTACTGCTTTTCCCAAACCAGGCGCGCTCCCGTATCGAGACACGGTGTCCGATTGCGCGACCTGCCCAGTGCGACATCGTGCGATTTGCGCGATCATCAGCCCTGCGGAACTTACCGCGCTGGCTAAGATGGGACGAAAGCGAAGGTAGACGCTGCTTTGGGAAGGCGATTGTGCCCCAGTCGTCGCCAATATTCTCGAGGGCGTAGTCAAGCTTATCGTCTCGAACGCTGACGGGCGCGAGCAGATCGTCGGTTTAGTTTTCTTGCCCGATTTCATCGGCCGTCGGTTCGGCAAGGAACGCGCTTACCGTGTCACTGCGATGCGATGACAAATGGTGAGCTATGCTGCGGATCGGCATTGGAGCGGGCCTCTCCCATTTTACGATCTATCTTCTTGAGTTGGCGTAACAAGCCGGTTTTGATCGGGGCCCCGAACGGCGCCTATCGAAACCCCTTTCGTGCGTCAGTTTAAGATTACAAATCAAAGTCATAGCTCTTCGTGAGAGCGGAGTCCCACGCTGACGCTAATCCACACGAGAAAACCAACGCTTTTATATAGATTCCCGTCCGCAGACGCCAATGCCGCCATAATTTGAAAACCCCGGATCGATAAAACTGGGCCGGACAGATTCAGACTTCTCTACACTTGTCACCCCAAACTCACCCGATCGCCCTGGCGCCAGCCCCGGCATTTATTGGCAGGCGGTCCGCATTCTGCTACAAGTGACCAACTTCATGGTCAGGAGCAGATGATGGATGGTATCAACCTCGCCGACGCGAAGGCGCATTTGAGCGAACTGGTCGAGCGCGCGGCCGCCGGTGATACGGTCGAGATTCTGCGCCGCGGCAAACCCGTGGCCCGGCTGACGCCGGCCAATCGTCCGCGCAAGCGTATCAACCTCGATGCGCTGCGCGCGTTGACGGCCTCCATGCCGCTTCAGAAGACGTCGGCGGAAGATTTCGTGCGAGAGATGCGCGATGCTGATCGCTACTGATGCACTATCTCGACACGTCGCTGTTGGTCGCGGCCCTGACCAATGAAGAGCGGACGGGAAAGGTCCAGACGTGGCTTTCCGAACAGGAGCCGGAATCGCTGCTGATCAGCGATTGGGTGATAACGGAGATGTCGTCGGCGCTGTCGATCAAGCTGCGAACAAGGCAGATCGACACACGCCAGCGCGCCGAGGCGCTGGCGTTGTTCCATCGACTTTGCGCCGACAGCTTGACGATTCTGACCGTCGAACCGGCACAGTTCCGGTCTGCCGCCTTGTTCGCCGATCAATATGCACTGGGTATTCGCGCTGGCGATGCGCTCCATCTGGCTGTCGCCGGGGATCGCGGCGCCACACTGTGCACACTCGATCAGCGGCTTGCGGACGCGGGAGCGGCCCTTGGCGTATCCACGCTGATGCTCTGAACCGGGCAACGACCACCACGAAACCGTCTGACACAGAAAACCGAGCGTGAGGATCGGCGTCGAAAGTAGGAACTCCGGAAAATTCGGCAACCACCTAAAAAGTAAACGAAAATGCTTACTACGCCTTTAGGATGATCGGCGCGGCTGGGACCCCCGGACCCTGAATATTATGCTTTTCATTCAATGCTATATTGCGACTACGGAAGGGGGGGCGCTTTCGAAGCCGATCCTCAGATGCCGACAAGCCAGCCGCTCAAGGCTGCTGGTGACATGGCTCGAAGAGGAGACGCTGATCGCCGGGCCGCACGCCGCATGGCAAATCGACCACGCCGTTCGGCGTCAATTTCGGGTTTCCGGACAAGATGTATCCGTCCAGCGAGGCCGAAACAGCGCGGACAGCCCTGCGGTATCAGTTGTCGAGGAACACTTGGACACCCTCTTCGGCGAGTGCTTTGCGGAGGGCGGCATCGGCTTCCCGATCGGAGGCGAAGACGTCACTCCAAACGACCGACGTTCCGCGCGCGTTGATAACCTCCAGCGACCAACCGGGCTCTGTCGCGATGCGAACGATGTTGATGGTCAGCGGCACGCCGTCCTGGATAATGTGCCGGCTAAGGGGCGATTCTATCAGTTCGGGGTGCGGTCCGGATTGCATGGATGCATGCTACTGGAATCCGGCTCTTCCTACAACATCCTCGGTTCCCAATGCTAAGACAGAAGCTCGGGGGGCCGACTGACGCCATCCACCAGATGGAGCGAAAGCGCCTCGTTGGGGCGAATTCATGTCGCGGATATGGACATCGCTCAGCGAGCCCGCCAGCATGGCGGCATGACCGACCAGATCGCCCGGATTCGCATCACGCTCGAAGACATGAAGCCCACCATCTGGCGCCGTGTCGAACTTCCCGTCACCAACAGCCTCAAGACCCTGCACCTCGCGATCCAGGCAAGCATGCTCTTCGAGAATTACCATCTGTTCCGTTTCGACATCGGCGATGCCGCCTATGGCATCCGCTTCGACGACGATGAATTCATGATCCGCACCCGCGACGCCGCCAACATGCGGATCAGCAAGCTTGCCGAACGCGGCATAACCAGCTTTACCTACACTTATGATTTCGGGGACAACTGGCGTCATCGCATCGAGATCGAGGCGGTCCAGCCCGCAACCCCAGGCGTCGATTTCCCGCGCTTCGTCGATGGTGAACGTCGCGCCCCGCCCGAAGACGTCGGCGGCACCATGGGGTTCGAAGAGTTTCTCGATGCCATGGCCAAACCACGCCATCCCGCCCGCGCATCCATGGTGGAATGGTACGGCGGTGTCTTCGATCCCGCCGATATCAGCCCTGGCGAGATCAACGCACGCATGGCTAAACTCGCCAAGCGACGCGCGCAGGGAAAAGCTGCTCATGCCCACGCCGCATTTCGCGTCGACTGATGGGCCGCGGCTTCCTTACCACGCGTACTGCTATCATCAGTGACGCCGAGATGATAATATGTCGCATGGTCTATGAGCTTGACGATATCAAAGCGCAGAGCGACTGCCACGGTCTGTGGACGCGTTTTCCATGTCTCGTACAAAACGCTGCGGCTGCGACGAACAATCGAATGCCAAGGCTGCGGAGAAACCGTCAGGCCAATTGACGAAACGCCGATTGCGAAGATTCAGGCGCTGATCGACGATGCAGACGCGGCCGCATAGATTCTCGCGATAGGTGGTCAGATCACCAATCGGACCTACGCTGTGCAGTTGTGTTATTCTGCCAATTGTCGAAACAGTCCTGCAATTCGGAAGGGATCGCCGCCTCGAATGCCGCGTCGAGCGGATAATGGGGCATGGCTTCGGCGACAGCATCGAGCAGCGCCAGCCCCTGCTTGCGGTCTTTCGGGCGTTTGAGAGGATTGCGCTTCGCCTGCTGCGACATCCAGAGTTTGTGTAGCGCAAACCATCGAGGGTCCGGTGCGACGATCCGGGCGGGAGACCCGTCGCGGCAGCCGATTACCTGATCGACCGGTCGGCCGAGCAACAGCCATTCCTGCTCTGGCAAAGGTATCGGCCGCGGTTGATCGCGTCCGCTCAGCGTTCCCGCGCGAGACGGGGCCACGAGCAGTTCGACCTCATAGGCCCGGGCGTTCCGCGCCTGGAAATCACGCTCGCTGTTGATCGTGAAGGTCGGGTCGACAGCTTTAAGCATCTGCCAGACAGTCTGTTCGGAAGCTTCTTGTTCCGTGGCGATCCAGGCCAGGTCGAAGTCCTCCGTTTCGTCGGGCAGAAGAATGAAGCCGTTGGCCTCGATCATATAGGCTGCGATGGCGTTGGTGCCGACAACGACAAGGTGCGTGCCAAGGAGATCGCGGCGATCGCACTCGCGAAGGATGGGACCGGCGTCGCTGGAAAGCAGGGGCAGGCGTAGCGCCCGGTAGAGGGCCGCGCTTTCCGCAAGATTAGATTGCAGAATCGAGCCGCGTTCTTTGAGTTCGGTCTTTTTCTCGCGATATGCTTTGAGCTCGGCTTCGCGCGTCGCGTCCATATTTCCGAGGGATTTCCCGTTCCCACTGCGATCGAAAATCTGGTATAAATACTCGTACTTGCCAACGGTTTTACGGCGCAAATCGTAAGGTAAGGCCGTCCGCTCGCGTTCGACAGCGATCCAGGCCTCATATCGTTGCCGGAGGTTGACGAGCAGTCGGGATTGCTCGTCGGTGAAGGCGCGTAGGGTACCCATGAGGATTTATCCCACAATTTTAGAAATTCGTCAAATGTGGGATAAATACATATCCGATAACAAACATTATGTTAATAGCGATACCGCAACTGCCTATGTCAACTGTGTCCAGTGTGGCAGGGAAAGGCTTGCGGTCACGGGGTAATTTCAACAGTGCGACCGTGTCCACTTCGTCCTCCACGACGCCCTGGCACGCTGCGCGTATCGAAATGCCCGGCGGTCGCCGGTCGTGGACGGTATTGGATGATCGGGGCGATATCGTCGAGTGTCTTCGTTATAGGATCGTTCATCTCGAACAAACTCACGCATCACCGAATACCATCCGGGCCTATGTTCGCCACGTTGCCGACTTCGCCAATTTCCTGAGCGCGAACGGCGCTGGTCTTTCGGACGCCACCGTGCCGCTCTACGACAGCCTCCTGGCCTGGCGGCTCGCCCGGCGAAAAGATGCTTTGCCCAGCCCGAAGTTGATCCTGCTGCGAAAGCCTGAGGTCCGCATGCTGGCTCCGGCGACGCGCAACCAGATCCAGCTCGCGATCAAGTCGTTCTATCGGTTCCTCAACGGAACCGACGACTTCGCCATCAACACGGTCGAGGTCGCCAAGTTCCACGACGGTCACCGCCTCTACAGGCCGTTCCTCGAGCGCATCAGCCAGCGCCGGACGACGCGTCGCAAGGACCGCTATCTGTCTGGCGACACCGGCCGGGTCCAGCAGCAGGTGCTCAAAAAGCGGCTGACGCCAACCGAGGTGCTGCGGCTGATCGAGGCCTGCGGCCTCGCTCGGGCTGCGCCGAATGAAGATCGACATTCACGACATCGAGCAGGATCTGCTCGATCGCGCCGCGCGTGGCGGCACCATCGAAATACGGGTGATCGGCACCGGCAAGGATGGCACGCCCGCCTGCGCGACGACGCGGCCGATCGATCGGCGGCTCGCCTAGCAACAGGCCCGGATCCGTGGCGTCCGCAATCGGTCCGCCCGCTTGCGGCGAGAGCTCGTCACGCGTCGCTGTTGATCACGGATCAAAGCCCTTGCTCCCGATCGTCCCCGCAGTCAGTGAGGGGTTCTAACCGCCCGCGGATGGATCGAACGCGCCGAACAATGTCTCGAGTAGTGGACACTCGGGGGTATTCCCATCGGCGCATCGGACGACGGTTCTGGCAAGCACCGCTTCCATCGCCTGGAGATCGGCAATCTTCTCGCGGATGTCCGCCAAATGAACGACGGCGACCTCGCGCGCTTCGGCACAGGGACGTTCGCGGTCTTCGGTCAGTTGCAGCAGCGCGCGTATCTCGTCGAGCGTGAAGCCCAGCTCCCGAGCCCGGCGGACAAAGCCGAGCCGCATGAGATGGCCATGACCATAGAGCCGGTGACCGCCTTCGCTGCGCGCCGGCAAGGGAAGCAGGCCGATCTTCTCATAATATCGGATCGTTTCGATGTTGCACCCCGTGCGCTGCGACATGACGCCGATTGGCAGCCGCGGCGCGGTGTCCTGCAGATTTTTCCGATCCACGCTGAAATTCCTCTTGAACCTGTAGGGACTACAGGTCCTATCTAGGGGCTGTATATTGATTCGGAGAACAGAAAATGACCCAGCCGGAAACGGTTTCCAAACGCGGTACGTGGGTTGCGATTGCCGGAGGAAGTCTCGGCGCGCTCGGCGCGGCCTCATGTTGCATCTTGCCGCTGGTGCTCTTCACACTGGGCGTCAGCGGTGCGTGGATCGGCAACCTGACCGCGCTCGGCGCCTACCAGCCTATCTTCTTGGGCGTGGCCGTCGCCTTTCTCGCCGCCGGGTTCTGGCGCGTCTACCGCCGGCCGCGGGCGGCCTGCGCCGAAGGCGAATGCGGGACACCGTCCTCAAACCGCTTGGCGAAGACGGCCTTGTGGCTCGCAACGGTGCTGATCGGACTCGCCGTCCTCTTCCCCTATCTCGCACCCCTATTCCTCGAAGTTTGAACAAGGAGACCATGATGAAAAAGCTTGCCCTGATCGTGACTGCCGCGGCGCTGTTCGTATCCGGCCCGGCCTTTGCCGCAATCCGGACCGTCACCCTGGCCGTCGAAAACATGACCTGCGTCACCTGCGGCCCGATCGTCAAAAAGAGCCTGTCGCGCGTGCCGGGCGTGACCGCGGTCGAAGTCTCGACCGAGGCCCATACCGCGACGGTCACCTATGACGACGCCAAGACGAACACCAAGGCGTTGATCGCGGCGACCACCAACGCCGGCTACCCATCGCAAGTTCGCAAGTGAAAGTCAGATCATGAGTGATTGCTGCAATTCGGTCGGTCACCCTGATGACAAGGCGTACGATCTTGTGGTCGTCGGCGGTGGGTCGGCAGGCTTCTCGGCGGCGATCACCGCAGCCGAACAAGGCGCCCAGGTCGCCGTTATCGGGGCCGGCACCATCGGCGGGACCTGCGTCAATGTTGGTTGCGTTCCTTCCAAGGCGCTCATCCGCGCCGTCGAGAGCATTCACCACGCCAATGCGGCGCCTATGCGGTTCAAGGGCATCGAGGCCCGGGCGGCTATCGCCGATTGGAGCCAAGTGGTCGCCGAAAAGGACAGGCTCGTCGCGGACCTTCGTCAGGCGAAATATGCCGACCTGCTGCCCCTCTACAACAACATCGCCTATCACGAGGGCACGGCGCGCCTTGTCGAAAACGGTGTTGAATCAGGCGGAAAGCTATTCACATCCGAACGGATCGTAATCGCGACTGGCACGCGTCCGGCGATGCCGGCCATCCCGGGCCTTGCGGATGTCGATCCGCTCGACAGCACCGCCGCGCTCGACCTGACCGAGCTGCCCAAATCGATGATCGTCCTCGGTGGCGGCTATGTGGGTGTCGAACTCGCCCAGATGTTTTCCCGCGCCGGTGTCAAGGTAACGCTCGTTTTCCGCAGTCGCCTTCTGCCCGAAATGGAACCCGAGATTGGTGCCGCGCTGACCGACTATCTTTCGAGCGAGGGCATCGCCGTCCATGGGACGCTTGCGTATCAGTCCGTCCGCAAGACGGCGGAAGGGGACGCAGCGCTCACGGTGCTGCGCGACGGGGTTTCCGAAACCATCGTCGCGGAGCGCCTTCTCGTCGCGACGGGTCGCACGCCGAATGTCGAAGATCTTGGCCTCACGGAGGCGGGCGTGGCACAAACGCCCAGCGGCGCCATCCTCGTCGATGATCATATGCGGACCTCGATGCGCGGCGTTTATGCCGCCGGCGACGTGACGGGGCGCGACCAGTTTGTCTACATGGCGGCCTATGGTGCAAAGATCGCTGCGAAAAACGCCCTCAACGGCGACAGTCTGCGCTACGACAATTCGGCCATGCCCGCGGTGGTGTTCAGCGATCCGCAGGTTGCCAGTGTCGGCCTCACCGAAGCGCAGGCCATAGCGGCGGGGCATAAAGCCCGAACCTCGATCCTTCCGCTCGAGAATGTCCCGCGCGCGCTCGCGGCCCGCGACACGCGTGGTCTGATCAAGCTGGTCGCCGATGGCTCCACCCGCAAGTTGCTGGGCGCCCACATCTTGGCGCCCGAAGGGGCGGACAGCATCCAGACCGCTGCGATGGCGATCCGTTGCGGCCTCACGATCGACGATTTGGCAGGGATGATTTTCCCCTATCTGACAACTGTCGAAGGCCTGAAACTCGCGGCGCAGACGTTTGACCGGGACGTGAAGCGATTATCCTGCTGTGCGGGCTAGATTCGCCCGGGCGCGTCGTCGCAGCGCGCGAGAATGAGCCGACCGCGCGATTTCGATCCCGGCAAGGATGCCGGGGACTGGTCCGGGAACTGGCGCACCCTCCTTATGCTGTGGGGCTTTCCAGGATTGGCCATGCTCGGCGCCTTGGGGCTGGACCCGACGCCGCGCGCAGTCGTCTGGACTGTCATGTTGAGCGTGATGGGATTGGCCTGCATCGTTAATTCCCGCAGGTGCGGCCGGACGCATTGCCGGTTCACAGGGCCTTTCCTGATCGTGATGGCCATTCTGGTCATAGGTTTTGCGATCGGGTGGCTGCCCCTCGGCCGATTTGGCTGGCCGATACTCGGCGCTACAAGTTTTGCCGGTTTCTTCGCCTTGTGGTGGGGCAGCGAGCGAATTTGGGGCTTGTTTTTGCCTGAGAGGGACAGCGACGCTCCGGCTGGCCGATAGGATTGGGTAAGGCGGGATAGCTGGCGGGAGGCACGACACAAGGCGTGGGCGAACTCCAAAAGAGCGCTCGATTGGACGCGACTAGCAGACGATCCCGCAGCGGCGGAAGAACCGTCTAGGCCCTCTACAACATTCGATTATTCCCGACGATCGGTTGGAATTCGACGCCGGGTAGCTGTATAGACGGCTGATGGATATTATTTCACGCAGGGCGGCCCTGGCGGCAAAGAATTCGGGCCGATCGGATGGCCGGCAAAGCCGCCACGCCGAGACAGAAGACCAAACGCCGCCGCGCTATGCAGCCATCAAGCAGAGCATTTGCGATGCCGTCCGGGACGGGCATTTGAAGCCGGGAGACCGTGTCCCGTCGGAATCCGAGCTGGTCAAACAATTCGACGTCTCGCGCATGACCGCGAACAGGGCGCTACGCGAGCTTCAGGCCGCCGGCGTTCTCGTCCGGCGAGCCGGCAGCGGCTCGTTTATTGCCGAGCCGAAACCGATCGGCCATATGATCGAGATACGGAACATTGCCGACGAAATTCGCGGACGCGGTCATGACTACCGGGCCCGGGTCGTCCAGAATCTCGAGGAGAAGGCCGGCGCGGAAACCGCCGCGCTGCTGGAGGTGCCGGTGGGCACGAAAATCTTCCATTCGATCATCGTTCACCACGAGGCCGAGTTCCCGATCCAGCTCGAAGAGCGGTTCGTACTTGCGTCCGCCGCGCCGGATTATGGCACGCTAGATTTTACGCAGCTCACGCCCAACGAATATTTGACGCGCACCGCGCCGCTCGAGCGGGTCGAACACCGCGTCCGCGCGGAAATGCCCGACGCGCGCACGCGCGGCATGCTTGGTCTCAACGAGGGGGAACCGGTTCTGCGCATGACGCGGCGGACCTGGAGCAACGGTCGGCTGGTGTCGCACGCCTGGCTCTCCCATCCCGGCACGCGCTTCGAGCTTTCCGCCGCCTTTTCGGTCGACGACTGA
>NZ_MEFH01000101.1:0-14156 GCF_001725095.1 Sphingopyxis sp. SCN 67-31
CGAGGCAGCGCTGTGCCATCTGGACCCCGGCTTTCGCCGGGGAACGCTCACCTGTCGGAAGGGGATAATTGCGAACTTGTTTCAGAGCCTGCCCCGGACCCGATCCGGGGGTCCATGGTCTGCGCTCGAATGAAAGGCGGCACAAAAGGGAAGGTCCGGTCATGGATGCTGAAACGAGTTCAGCATGACGAACGGATGAGGCAGCGTGCCGAAATCCGAATCCCCGCAGACCATAGAGCGGCGGATCCGATTACATCGGATCGCTCCGGATTCCTGTTCTTCCGCATTTTCTGAATCGTCAGGTGATTCCACCTGACTGGAAAATGCTCTAGGGGAGCCGCCGAGGCGATTCTCGCCGCCCCATCCAACCCATCCAGCGGAGCATGACATGAGCGAAGCCACCACTGCCGACCAACAACTGCGCCTTTTCATCGAGCGCGTCGAGCGGCTGGAGGAAGAGAAGAAAGGCATCGCCGACGATATCCGCGACGTCTATCTCGAAGCGAAATCGCAGGGTTACGACCCCAAGATCATGCGCCAGATCGTCCGTCTGCGCAAAATGCCGGTGCACGACCGCAAGGAGATGGAAGCCATCCTCGACGTCTATAAATCGGCGCTCGGGATCGACTGAGGACGGCCCATATCACTCTCTCCCGTTCGCCCTGAGCTTGTCGAAGCCTGTCCTGAGCGCCTGCAAGGCAGTCGAAGGGGGCCGTTCTTTTCTTTAAGCATGGAAAACAAGGACGGGGCTTCGACAAGCTCAGCCCGAACGGATTTGATGGAGGGTTCATGGTTATGTTCAGCACCACCACCAACACAGTCGAGGGCCGTCCGGTCCGCGAATATCTGGGCATCGTCACCGGCGAGGTGATCGTCGGCGCAAACATCTTCCGCGACCTGTTCGCCAGCATCACCGACATCGTCGGCGGCCGCTCGGGCAAATATGAGGACGTCCTCGCCCGCGCGCGCAAGGAAGCGCTGGGCGAGATGGAGGCCGAAGCGGCGAAGCTCGGCGGCAATGCGGTGGTCGGCGTCGACATCGACTATGAAGTGCTCGGCCAGAACGGGTCGATGCTGATGGTGTCGGCGAGCGGGACCGCGGTCGTCCTCTGACGCGGCGGTTGTCTCGAAAAGCCGTTCACGCTAGGGGCGACGCCACATTTTCCATATCGATGGAGGTAGGCTGTGGCCGGCCATAGCAAATTCAAGAACATCATGTATCGCAAGGGCGCGCAGGACAAGAAGCGCAGCGCCCTCTTCTCCAAGCTCGCGCGCGAAATCACCGTCGCGGCGAAGATGGGCCTGCCCGACCCCGACGCCAACGCCCGCCTGCGCGCCGCGGTCAACGCGGCCAAGGCGCAGTCGATGCCCAAGGACAATATCCAGCGCGCGATCGACAAGGCATCGGGCGGCGACGGCGAGAATTACGAGGAAATCCGCTACGAAGGCTATGGCCCCGGCGGCGTCTCGCTGATCGTCGAGGCGCTGACCGACAACCGCAACCGCACCGCGACCAACGTCCGCACCGCCTTCAGCAAGAACGGCGGCAACCTCGGCACCAGCGGCAGCGTCAGCCACGGTTTCGACCGGCTCGGCCAGATCACCTATCCGGCAAGCGCGGGCGACGCCGACACGGTGTTCGAAGCCGCGCTCGACGCCGGCGCCGACGATGTCGAGTCGTCCGAGGACGGCCACGAAATCTGGACCAGCGTCGACGCCCTGCACGAGGTCGCCAAGGCGATCGAGGCGAAGCTGGGCGAGGCCGAGAGCGTGAAGCTCGCGTGGCGCCCGACGATCAGGAGCGAGATCGCCGACGAGGCGACCGCGCAGACGCTGTTCAGGCTGATCGATACGCTCGACGACGACGACGACGTGCAGACCGTCTGGGGCAATTACGAGATTCCCGACGCGGTGCTGGAGAAACTGGGGTGATCGTTCCCTCTCCCCTTGGGGGAGAGGGATGCGGAGACTTGCGGGCTTTGCCCGCTAGTCGCAGCTGGGTGAGGGCATGCCTCCGCCGCACTCCCTCACCAAGTCCGGCTAGCCAGACAAGCTGGCAAGCCTCCCTATCCTCTCCCCCAAGGGGAGAGGAATGTCGGTGATCATCCTCGGCCTCGATCCGTCGCTCAGTTGCACCGGCTGGGGCGTCATCCGCGTCGAAGGCAGCCGGATCAGCCATGTCGCCAACGGGCAGGTCAAGACCGACGCCAGGGCCGCCCTGCCCGACCGCCTCGCACATCTCGACACCGCGCTCGCGGCGGTGATCGCCGATCACGCACCTGCCCAGGCCGCGGTCGAGGAGGTGTTCGTCAACGACAATCCGCAATCGACGCTGAAGCTCGCGCACGCACGCGGCGTCGCGCTGCTCGCCTGCGCGCGCGGCGGCCTGCCGGTAGCGGAATATGCGCCGCGGCTCGTCAAGAAGGCGATCGTCGGCACCGGCGGCGCGGCGAAGGAACAGGTGCAGGCGATGCTGCGCGTGCTGCTCCCCGGCGCGAAGGTCGCGGGCGCCGACGCGGCCGATGCGCTGGCGGTGGCGATCTGCCATGCCAACCACCGGCCGCGCGTTTGATGGTTTCACGCCCACGCCCACAGCATAGATGTTCCCTTTTCATTCCCGTCGCGCTAGGCACGGGACATGATCGCGAAACTCACCGGAAAACTGGACAGCAGCGGCGCGGGCCATGCGGTGATCGACGTCGGCGGCGTCGGCTGGCTGGTCGAGGCGTCGGCACGCACGTTGGACGCGCTCGGCCCGGTCGGCGGCGACGTGACCGTCCACACCGAAATGCTGGTCGGCGAGGATTTCCTGCGCCTGCTGGGCTTCGCGCGCGCCGAGGAACGCGACTGGTTCCGCCTGCTGACCAGCGTCCAGGGCGTCGGTGCCAAGGTCGCGCTCGCGATCCTGTCGGCGCTGGAAATCGGCGACCTGCAACGCGCGCTCGCCACCGGCGACAGCGCAATGGTCGCGCGCGCCAACGGCGTCGGGCCGAAGCTCGCGCAGCGCATCACGCATGAACTGAAGGACAAGGCGGGGGCGCTCGGCGGGATCGCCGGGGGTTCGAATCCCACCCTGTCCGCCACATCCGGCCCGCTCGGCGACGCCGTCGCCGCGCTCACTGGCCTCGGCTTCAAGCCGGGCGAGGCGAGCACCGCGGTCGCGGCGGCCAGCGAGGAACTGGGAGCAGGCGCCTCGCTCGACGCGCTGGTGCGGACCGCGCTCAAGAAGGCGGCGAAATGACCGAAGTGGTCCGCCACGCCGCCTGCCGCTGCGGCCAGCTCCGCATCACCTGCACCGGCGAGCCGGTGCGCGTGTCGGTATGCCATTGCCGCAACTGCAAGGCGCGCAGCGGCAGCGCCTTTGCCGCGCAGGCCCGCTTCCCCGCCGACCGCGTCCGCACCGAGGGCGAGGCGAAGATGTGGCAGCAGGCGGGCGACAGCGGCAACGTCGCCGACTTCTTCTTCTGCGGCGAATGCGGCTCCACCCTTTGGTTCCGCAACCGCCCGGATCCGGACACCTGCGCCGTGTCCCTCGGCAATTTCGAGCCGGGCCACGGGTTCGAATTGCAATATTCGGTTTACGAAGAGCGGATGGAGCCTTGGGTTTCGATCATCGGCGAGACAATAGAGCGTTATGACTGAGCCGGCCCTCACCACCCCCACGCGCACCCCCGAGGACGCCGACGCCGCGCTGCGGCCCAGGTCGCTCGCCGAGTTCGTCGGGCAGGCGGCGGCGCGCGAGAATCTGCGCATCTTCATCGAGGCGGCGAAGGCGCGGTCGGATGCGCTCGACCATGTGCTCTTCTTCGGGCCGCCGGGGCTGGGCAAGACGACGCTGGCGCAGATCGTCGCGCGCGAGCTCGGCGTCGGCTTCCGCTCCACCTCCGGCCCGGTGATCGCGAAGGCGGGCGACCTCGCGGCGCTGCTCACCAATCTGGAGGACGGCGACGTCCTGTTCATCGACGAGATCCACCGGCTCGCGCCCGCGGTCGAGGAAATCCTCTATCCGGCGATGGAGGACCGCGCGCTCGACATCATGATCGGCGAAGGGCCGTCGGCGCGGTCGGTACGGATCGACCTGCCGAAATTCACGCTGGTCGGCGCGACGACGCGGCAGGGCCTGCTGACGACGCCGCTGCGCGACCGCTTCGGCATCCCGGTGCGGCTCAATTTCTACACGCATGCCGAACTCGAACAGGTGATCGGCCGCGCCGCACGGCTGCTCGGTCTCGGCATCGCGTCCGACGGCGCGCTCGAGATCGCGAAGCGTTCGCGCGGGACGCCGCGCATCGCCGGGCGGCTGCTGCGCCGGGTGCGCGATTTCGCCGCCGTCGCCGGTGCGCCGACGGTCGACGCGAAGGTGGCGGACGCCGCGCTCAACCGGCTGGAGGTCGATGCGCTGGGGCTCGACGCAATGGACCGCCGCTATCTGACGATGATCGCCGACATCTATCGCGGCGGGCCGGTGGGGGCCGACACGCTCGCGGCGGGCCTGTCCGAGCCGCGCGACACGATCGAGGACGTCATCGAGCCCTATCTGCTCCAGATCGGGTTGATCGCCCGCACCGCGCGCGGACGGATGCTCAACGCCAGCGCGTGGAAGCATCTGGGGCTCAACCCGCCCGCCGGGACGCAGGACGGGCTGTTCGACCAGGGAAAATAGGGGGCCGAACCGCCGCTTTCCCCATCAAATGCCGCGGACCTGCGACGAATTGCGAAACGGGGGTTTGCGACGAGTCGAGCACCCGCTATCGGTCTGTCGATGGTCGATGTTCCGCCACCCTTCATCCCCGGCGCTTTCGTGGGGGCCGCGCATCATTATCGCGTGCGCGTCTATTTCGAGGACACCGACCTGAGCGGCATCGTCTATCACGCCAATTACCTGCGCTATATGGAGCGCGCGCGATCGGACATGCTGCGTATCGCCGGCATCGACCAGCGCGCGGCGATGGAGGGCGGCGAAGGCACATGGGCGGTCACCGACCTTGCCATCCGATATCGCCGCCCCGCGAAGCTCGACGACGACCTGCTCGTCGTCAGCACGGTCGAGGCGGTGCGCGGCGCCAGCGTCGTCATCGCGCAGCGCATCCTTCGCGGTCCGGACGAGTTAACCAACGGACACGTCACCGCCGCCTTCCTGTCGCCCGAGGGCCGGCCGCGCCGCCAGCCCGCGGGCTGGGCCGACCGCTTCACCGCCATCATGAATGGAGAGACCATCCCTTGCTAGACAATATCAAGCTGGCCGCCGACGCGGCGACATTGTCCCCCGTGGCGCTGTTCCTGCAGGCCGACATCATAGTCAAGGCGGTGATGATCGGCCTGCTCGCCGCATCCGTCTATGTCTGGGCGGTGATCATCGGCCACGGCCGCAGCGTCGGCAAGATGATGCGCGCCTCCGAACGCTTCGAGCGCGATTTCTGGCGCGCGGGCAACATCGACAAATTCTATGACGAAAACGGCCGCGAGGAACTGCCGAGCGCCAAGGTGCTGTCAGCTGGGATCAGCGAGTGGCGTCGTTCGACCGCGGGCAAGACCGTCGACCGCGAAGGCACGCGCGAACGGCTGGGCGTCGCGATGAACGCGTCGGTCGAGGGTGAGGTCGACCGGCTGGCCGAGAAGATCGGCCCGCTCGCCACCATCGGGGCGGTCGCGCCGTTCGTCGGGCTGTTCGGCACCGTCTGGGGCATCATGCGCAGTTTCACCGCGATCGCGGCCGAGAACAACAGCAGCCTCGCCGTCGTCGCGCCCGGCATCGCCGAGGCGCTGTTCGCGACCGCGATCGGCCTGTTCGCGGCGATTCCGGCGGTGATTGCCTACAACGCCTTCTCGCAGCGGCTGAACCGGCTCGAATCGCGGCTCGGCCGCTTCGCCGACGGGCTGCACGCAACCTTCAGCCGCGAACTGGAGGTCGAGGGCTGATGGCGATGAGCGGCCCTTCGGGTGGCGCCGGCGGCCGGCGGCGCGGACGCGGCGGACGCCGCGCGCCGATGTCGGAGATCAACGTCACCCCGCTCGTCGACGTGATGCTGGTGCTGCTGATCATCTTCATGATCACCGCGCCGCTGCTCGCCTCCGCGGTGCCGATCGACCTGCCCGAAAGCCGGGCGAAGCCGGTCGAGACCGAGGAGCAGGAGCCGGTGCAGCTGTCGATCGGCGCCGACGACACCATCTATATCGGCGACCAGGCGGTGGCCGAGGCCGACCTGCCCGCGCGGCTGGAGGTCATCGCACGCGAGGATCGCAGCAAGGAACGCCCCCGCCAGATCATGCTGCGCGCCGACAAGGGGCTCGATTATGGCCGGGTGATGCGCGTGATGGGCGAGCTCAACCGCGCCGGCCTGTCGCGCATCGCGCTGGTCACGACCGGATCGTCGGACGCCGCACCCGCCGCGACGGTCACCGACGGTTCAGACAGCGGGCAATAGGCACGAGGCATGGCTGCGGCACAGGCACCAAGGGGCATGGAAAGGCACGGCATCGCCATCGCGGTGGCGCTGCACCTGCTCGTCATCGGCCTGCTGTCGATCCAGTGGACCGCGGGCGACCGGCGCTTCGACAATCCGCCGATGGAGGTCGATCTGATCGCGGAGACGGCGCCGCAATCGACCGCGCCGGTGATCGCCGAAACCCCGCCCGCCGCGCGGCTGGGCGAAGAGGATGCGACCGACATCGCCGCCCCGCCCGAGCCGGTGCCCGCGCCGCCGGAACCCGAACCGATCGTTCGCCCAACGCCCGCACCAGCGCCCAAGCAGGTGGCGAAGCCCGTTCCGGCGCCACCGAAGAAGGCGCCCCCCGCCGCCGAGAAACCGAAACCCAAGCCCGCGCCCAAGGCACCGCCGAAGAAACAGACCAGCGGCCCGACCGGGCGCCTCGACGGCATCGTCGACGGGCTTGCCAAGTCGCAGCCCAAGGCGCCGGCGAGCAAGGGCGCGCCCGCCGCGGCGACCGCGGCCGAGGTGCGCCGGTCGATCGACGTCAGCATCAAGTCGGCGGTCGCGCCGCGCTGGAACGGCTGCCGCGTGTCGGGGGTCGACGTCGACCAGCTCAAGACGGTGGTCAAGTTCCGGCTGACCGAATCGGGCGCGCTCGCGGGTTTCACCAGCGTCACCACGACCGGCGAGAACGACAGCAACAAGTTCCAGGTCCAGCGGCACCAGGAATGCGCGAAACGCGCCGTCGAACTCGCCGCCCCCTTCGACCTGCCGACCGAAAATTACAGCTTCTGGCAGAATTACACGCTCGATTTCATCAAAAGGTAGAGAGAGATGTCCTTTCGCACCACGCTTTCGCTCGCCCTGCTGCTCACCGCCGCGCCGATCGCCGCGCAGGCGCAGGATGCGAGCGCCCCCACCGCGCCCGCCGTCACCCAGACCGAACCGCGCGAGACGATCGAGGGCCAGCTTTCGCAGGAGCGCACGGTGATCGCGGTGCCCGCCTTCGCGACGCCCGCGGTGACGACGGTCGCCGGGCTGCGCACCGACAATCTGGGCCGCGACATCGCGAAGGTGATCGCCGACGACCTCGAGCGTAGCGGCCTTTATGCGCCGCTCGGCCCCGGCAGCGTCCGCGCGATCGGCATGGCAGAGGTCACCGCACCGCGCTTCGCCGACTGGAAGGCGCGAAATGCCGAGAATGTCGTGCACGGCTTCGTGCGCGCGACCGGCACCGGCGGCTTCGTCGTCGGCTGCTATCTCTACGACACCGAACTCGGCAGCGAGCTGGTGCGGCAGGGGTTCGAGATCCAGCCCGCCGACTGGCGCCGCGCCGCGCATAAATGCGCCGACGCCATCTATTCGCGCCTGTCGGGCGAATCGCCCTTCTTCGACAGCCGTGTCGCCTACATTGCCGAGAGCGGTCCGAAGGGGAACCGCATCAAGCGGCTCGCGATCATGGATTCGGACGGCGGCAACCACCGCTTCATCACCAACGGCCAGGCGCTCGCGATCAGCCCGCGCTTCTCGCCCGATTACAAGAAGATCGTCTATGTCAGCTATCTGAACAACCGCGTCCGCGTCTTCATCTACGATGTCGCGGCGGGGACGCAGAAGCTGGTGACCGAAAGCGGTAACGCGACCTTCGCCCCGCGCTGGTCGCCCGACGGCAGGCAGATCCTCTATTCGATGGCGGTCGGCGGCAATACCGACATCTATCGCGTCTCGGCCGAGGGCGGCACGCCGGTGCGGCTGACCACGACGCCGGGCATCGACGTCGGCGGCAGCTTTTCGCCCGACGGCAAGAAGATCGTGTTCGAAAGCGACCGGTCGGGCAGCCAGCAGCTCTACACGATGAACATCGACGGATCGAACCAGCAGCGGATCAGCTTCGGCGGCGGGCGCTACGCCACCCCCGAATGGTCGCCGCGCGGCGACCTGATCGCCTTCACCCGCATGGGCGGCGGCGAATTCCGCATCGGCGTGATGACCCCGACCGGCGGCGGCGTCCGCATGTTGACCAACAGCTGGCAGGACGAGGCGCCGACCTGGTCGCCGAACGGGCGCGTCATCCAGTTCTTCCGCACCACGGCGGGCCGCGAAGGCAAGTCGACGCTGTGGCAGGTCGACCTGACCGGCGTGAACCTGCGCCGCCTGCCGACGCCGCAGGACGGATCGGACCCGAGCTGGGGGCCGATCCTGCCCTGATCCAATCGGAACCAAAGCGGGGGGCTGGGGTTGCATTATCGCGTGCAACATGGGTTAATCCCTCGCGAAACGACGACGGACCACAACAACAAGAGGACAGAAGACATGACGATACGCAAAAGCACCGCGATGATCGCGGCGATCACCATGCTTGCTGTCGGCGCCTGCTCGCCGAAGCCGCCGAAGGAACTCCCCCCCGCGCCCGAAGGCACCGGAACCGACACCGGCACCAATACCGGCACCGGCGTCGTCCCCGGATCGCAGGAAGATTTCGTCGCCAGCGTCACCTCCGACCGCATCTTCTTCGGCTTCGACCAGTATAATGTCGATGCCGAGGATCAGGCGACGCTGCAGAGCCAGGCGCAGTGGCTCCAGCGCAACCCGGCGGTGCGCGTGACGCTGGAAGGCCATGCCGACGAGCGCGGCACCCGCGACTACAACATCGCGCTGGGCGAGCGCCGCGCCAATGCCGCGAAGAATTATCTCGCCTCGCTGGGTGTCGATCCGTCGCGCATCCAGGTCATCAGCTATGGCAAGGAGCGCCCGGCGGCGCTCGGGTCGAACGAGGAAGCCTGGGCGCAGAACCGCCGCGCGGTGACGGTGGTCATCGGCCGCTGAGCCAGAGCCACAGCGGCACCGCGGCGAAGGCCGCGATGCACGCGAACAGACCGAAGGGGACCCGCCGAAACGCCAGCGGCCGGTCCCCTTTTCCTTGCGTCGCCAGCGTCCAGACCAACCCGGACAGGCTGGCGAGAAGCAGCATCAGCGGCAGCGCCTGCCAGCCGATCCAGCAGCCGATCGCCGCGACCAGCTTGGGATCGCCGCCGCCCATCCCTTCGCCGCCGCGCAGGCGGCGATAGCTCCAGCCGAGCAGCGCCAGCGCGAGCCCGCCGGCCAGCGCGCCGATCCAGCGGTCGAGCAGGCTCGTCCCCAGCATCGGCCCGGCAAAGAGCAGACCGACCGCGGCGAGCACGGCGTTCAGCCTGTCGGGAAGCCAGAGATGCCGCGCATCGAGCAGCGCGAGCGGCAGCAGCAGCCAGCCGAACGCCGCCCAGAGCCATCCGACCGGTCCGGGCACTATCGCCAGCGCAACAACACCGATCGTCGCGGCGCCGAGTTCGACGCGGGCGTGAAAGGGATCGATCGCCGCGCCACAATATCGGCACCGCCCGCGCTGCGCCAGCGCCGACAGCAGCGGCACCAGGTCGCGAACACCGAGCGTCTGCCCGCACGCATCGCAACACGACCGCCCGCGCACCGATCGCCCGGCGGGCCAGCGCAGCACCAGCGTCGCGATGAAGCTGCCCCAGATCAGCCCGATCGCCGCGGCAAGGATGATGTCGGCCACCGATCCTCAGAACCGGCCGCTGGTCGCGAGCCGGAACCCGTCCGGTCCGGGCTTGAATCCCAGCGCGCCGAGCGCCGCCGCCATCGCCGGGTCGCGATCGACATTGATCGCGAACGCCGCGCGATACGCGCCGCTGCCGTCGAACGACAGCGTCAGCCGCTCCATCCCCGACTGGCTCGACAGCGCCGCCTGCGCGCGGCCGTCCGCGCAGGTGAGCGGGCCCGACAGGCCACGCGACAGGTCGAGGCCGGCGATGGGGGCCGCGACCGACAGTTGCAATCGTCCTCCCGCTTCGACGCAGCGGCCATCGGCTCCGAAGCGGACGGTCGCGCCCTCGAAGCGCAGCGTATCGACGGGAATCGCGCCCAGTCCGCCCGACACGCTCGTCACGCCGTCGACCCCCGACAGCCCGCGCGGATCGCTGCCGTGGAGCCGCCCCGCCAGCGCGCCGAGCCGTTCGTCGCTGCGCGAAAAGGCGAGTTCGATCCGTCCCGTCAGCAACGCGAGCGGCGACAGGCTGGCGCGCACCGTGCCGAGCGGCAGGACGCCGAGCCGCGCGTCGATCAGCGTCCCCGACCAGATCGACCCGCGCACCTCACGCGCCGCGATCCCGGCATCATCCGCCCCCGCCAGTCCCAGCGCGAGCCGCAGCGGAAAGGTCGCACCGATCAGCAACAGCGCGAACAGCACCGCCGCCGCGATCCAGCGCCTGCGTCCACCGGTCACCGGCCGCCCTTTCTGAGGTCGGCGGTCATGCCGACGGTGCCGTCGGCGGCGGGGGTGATGCTGAGTTGATCGATCACGAACCCCTGCGCCTCGAGCGCGGCGAGCCAGTCGATCAGCACGGGGGCCTTCGCCGTGGCGATCGCGATCGTCGCCTGCCGCGCCCCGCGCGCCTCGTTGCGATCGAGCGTCAGGCCGATCTCGCCCGCCGACTGCGCCAGATACTGGTCGATCGATGCCGCATCGACCGCCGCCGCGACCGATGAGGCCGGGCGCCGCGAAAGCAGCCGCACCTTGGCCGCGACGCGCCCTTCGCGCTCGACCGCAGCGCGATGCGCGGTGTCCAGATCGACGAACGCGGCATAGGCGGGCCGCGCGAGCGCCCACAGCAGCACCGCAAACGCCAGCACGACGGCGATGCCGACCAGCCAGCGCTCGCGCTGCGTCAACCCCGCCCACCAGTTTTGCACGCTTTCTCTCATGGCACCGCCCGGATCGTCACATTGGCCATCTGCTGCCCGTCGGTGCCCGCCATCGGCTGCGCGGTGATGCGATAGCCGCGAGCCTGGAGCGCGAGGAGGACCTGGTTGACGTCGTCGATACGCGGCGCGGCGAGCGTCGTCGTCAGCGTGCCGTCGGTGCGGTGGGCCAGCGTGCGCAGCGTCACCCCCGGAACATCGCGCATCGCGTCGTAGAGCGCGGAGGCGGGCACCGAAAAGGCCAGCGGGCCGCCCCCCGCCCCGGCGAGGCGCCGGTCGATCTCCGCCTCCGCGGCCGAGGCGTCGGGCGCGGCGATCCCCGCCTGCTTCGCCGCCGCGACGGCCGCAGCATCGGCGCGCCTTGTGTCGGACGCCAGCCGGACGGCGTGCACGACCGGAATCGCCACGCTGACGAGAAGCAGCGCGAGCAGCCCCCGCCCGGCGAGACGCAAGAGCCCCGGATCGACCGCCCAGCGGCGCTTCGGCTTCCACGCCCCGCTGAGCAGGTCGAGCGCGGGCGCGGCGAGCGACAGCAGCAGCGCCTGTTGCATCCGGCCTGCATCGAGCGGCGCGATCGTTCGCCCGGCGGCGATCAGCGGGTCGATCTCCGGATCGGAAGCATAGGCGCGGTCGGGCGTGCGGATGATCCGTTCGCCGCCGACTTCGGCGAGCCAGAGCGCGTCGGCCTCGGGCGGCGGGACCAGCGCCGCGGCGGGCAGGATCGCGGCGGGCGCCAGCCCTTGCGCTTCGAGCCAGCCGGTCCACACCCGCATCGCGGCATGGGTGGTGGTCGCCACCGGCACCACCTGCCCCGCCTCGACCGGTTCGCCGGCGACGATGTGCAGCGCCGCTGCATCGCCCAGACTGTCGCGCAGCGCGTCGATCCGGGCGGCCGCGGC
Organism: Sphingopyxis sp. SCN 67-31; assembly: GCF_001725095.1. NCBI lineage: Bacteria > Pseudomonadati > Pseudomonadota > Alphaproteobacteria > Sphingomonadales > Sphingopyxidaceae > Sphingopyxis > Sphingopyxis sp. SCN 67-31. The sequence continues at coordinate 12,089 of NZ_MEFH01000101.1, forward strand.
GGCCTGCGCCGGCGCCGCGTCGGAATAGGAGAGCCAGCGAAGCGGCGCATCGGCGGCGGGCGCGAGCGCGATCAGCCGGTCGTCTTCGCCCGCCTCTCCCCTATGCTCCCCGCTCCGTTCCCACGCGTCGACCCAGCCTTCGTCCTGCCCCGAATCGACGATCACGCCGTCGTCGACCCGCAGCCAGGCCGGAGGCGACGCCGATCGGTCGCCAAGCGCCGCGATGCGCGGCAGCCAGAGGAGCAGCGTGCGCGCCATCTCAGTCGCTCTCGCCCCAGTCGCGGCGCACGATCGCCGGCGGGACCGCCCCCGCCACGGGTGCGCCGCCGTGGGCATCGATAAGCGCATTGGCCGTCAGCACCCCATCCCCCATCGTCACCTGCGTCCGCAGCATCAGCCAGCGGCTGCCGACGCCCACCTGCGCGGCGGCATCCTGCGGCGGGTCGATCCGCGCGAGCGACGGCGCATTCCAGAATCGCTCGCTGCTGCCATAGCCGTCGGCGGGGCGTGCCGCCAGCGCCGCCCGCACGTCCGCGACCCCGATCTGGCCGGGGACCAGCATCGCGACCAGCGGCGCCTGTTCGGGCCGCAGCGTGTTGACGTTGATCTTCACCGGCTCGGCGACCGGTAGCGCGCATATCCACGGCCGCAGCCGTGCATAGAGCTTTGGCGTGACCCCGCGCACGGCGCGCAACTCGCTGCTGTCCGCCATCTTGCGGTTGGCGGCGAGGTAGGGCGTCGGCATCGCGCGATAGGCGCCGTCCTCGGCGCCGAGCGGCGCTTCGTTGGCGTCGCTGTCGATCCAGTCGGCGGTCGCGGCGGCGACCGCCTGCGCTTCGCCGCGATCGATGCCGAGCAGCGCCATCAGCTCCGCGAACTGCGCGACAGCGCCGGGCCGCTGGCTGAGCCGGCCCGGCATCGTCTCAGCCGCGAGGCTGTTGAGGTTGAAACAATTGGCGGCATCGGTGAGCCGCGCCGTTCCCGCGCCGCCGGGCAGCGGCAGATCGAAATCGCGGCCGAGCCAACCGCCCGCAAGCGTCAGCTTCGCCGGGTCACGCGCCACGAGGTCGGCGACGCGGCGCAGCGCGATCTGTTCGGCGGCGAAGGCATAGGCGCGCCCCTGATCGACCGTGGCGGCGCTGCCCGCGATGCGCGTCGCCAGCGTCAGCCGATCGAGCGCGGTCGCGGCGATCACCGCCATCACCGCGACGAGCAGCAGCACGCTGAGCAGCGCGGCGCCGCGTTCCTCCCGGCGCCGCTTCATGGCGCGATCTCCGCCGGAACCGGCGGCGGCGGCATGGTCGGCGCGACCAGAAAGGCCATGGTCAGCGGGGCGCGGCCGGTGCGGGTCAGCCGCACCTCGACCGCGCGCGGCAGGCGGTCGCCGGGCTCCGACGTCCAGCTTTCCGACCAGGCTCCGTCGTCGCCGCGATAGCGGATCGTGAGGCCCGTCACGTCGCCCACCAGCCGGTCGCCTTCGGGAAGCGCCGCGCCGTCTAGCATCGGCTGAACGGCGCGGCGCCACTCGCCGCCGACCAGCGCATAGCCGACGCGCTCGACCGAAGGCCGCGGCGCGCCGTCGTGGGCGGCCGCCCCGGCGTGGACGAAGGCGAAGCCGGTCGCCGATCCGAGGAAGGCGGGCACCGCCTCCCCTGCCGGGCCGCGCGTCGAGCGCTGCACCGCCTGCGCAAGATCGTTCGCCATCACCGCGCGCAGCCGGTTGGTCCCGCTCATCGCCTGGAGCCGCGCCTGCACCGCATCCTGCGTATCGACGCTGCTGCGGAGCAGGCCGACCCCGATCGCCGCGATCGCAGCGAAAAGCGACAGCGCGACGAGCATTTCGACGAGGGTGAAGCCGCGCTGCCCGTCAGGGTGGCGCGGCCCCGCGACGGTGCGGGGCCAGAGCGTGAACCCGCAAGGTCGAGTGTCGGCGCCCTGGGTCCCCGCCTTCGCGGGGACACACGGGGGGATTAGAGCGGCGTGCCATAAACCCGCAACACTCCCATATCCGTTCGTGTCGAGCGCAGTCGAGACACCTGTCAGCGCGGCGCAAGGCCGATGGGTGTCT
>NZ_MEFH01000102.1:0-14023 GCF_001725095.1 Sphingopyxis sp. SCN 67-31
ATCAAAACCAGTCGGCCGACTAAATCCCCGGGATGAAGGGGTCCTTTTTGCACGCCGATCACCCCACGAAGGGGGTGCCTATTGCACGCTGATCCTCAATCATCGACGAATGCCATCGCGGCGGCGCGAAGGACGAAAGCGAATGGCGCGCGATCCTCGACTACTTCGCGCCCGCCGTGCAGATCGGGCTGACAGCCACGCCGAAGCGGAAGAACAACGCCGACACCTACGCTTATTTTGGCCAGCCGGTTTACACCTACTCGCTGAAAGAGGGCATCAACGACGGCTACTTGACCCCGTTCAAGGTCCGCCAGATCGGGACGACGATAGACGAATATGTCTACACCGCCGACGATGCCGTGATCGAAGGCGCGGTGGAGGACGGCAAGCGCTACACCGAGGGCGACTTCAACCGCACCATCGAAATCCGCGAGCGCGAGTTGTATCGCGTCAAGACCTTCATGGACATGATTGATCAGCGAGAGAAGACGATCGTTTTCTGCGCGTCACAGCCCCACGCTGGCATCGTTCGCGACCTCATCAACCAAGTGAAGGCCAGCAACAATCCGAATTATTGTGTCCGCGTGACGGCCGCTGATCAGAAGATCGGCGACCAATGGCTGCGTACCTTTCAGGATAACGACAAGACAATCCCAACGATCCTCACGACCTCGCAGAAGCTGTCCACTGGGGTCGATGCCCGTAACGTCCGCAACATCGTGCTCATGCGTCCGGTCAATTCGATGATCGAGTTCAAGCAGATCATCGGGCGCGGGACTCGGCTATTCGATGGCAAGGATTATTTCACCATCCTCGATTTCGTGAAGGCCTATCAGCACTTTAACGATCCCGAGTGGGATGGCGAGCCGCTGGACCCTGAGCCGCCGAAAGGCCCGCGCGAAGGGAAGCCAGAGGGCGATCCACCAGAGCCATCCGAACCGGGGCCGGACCCCGAGCCGCCCAAGACCAAGCTGGTGATCCGGCTGGCGGACGGGAAGGAACGCGCATTCCAGCATATCAGCGCGACGACCTTTTGGAGCGTCGATGGCAAGCCGGTTTCGGCGCAGCAGTTCATCGAAGACCTGTTCGGCCAATTACCCGATCTGTTCCGCGACGAAGACGAGCTGCGCGCGATCTGGAGCCAGCCGGACACGCGGCGCAGGCTCGTGGAGGGCCTGGCCGAACGCGGATTCACCGGCGAGGCGCTCGACGGCATCCGCCGGGCGACGGATTCGCAGGAGAGCGACTTGTTCGACGTGCTAGCATTCATCGCGTGGGCACGTCCGCCCCTCAAGCGGATCGAGCGGGCAGACACTCGGCGCGCCACGATCCTTTCCCGATATGGCGATAAGCAGCGTGACTTCCTCGATTTCGTTCTCTCGCAATATGCGGCCATTGGCGAGAGCGAATTGGACGACGGTAAGCTTCCCGCCCTACTGGAACTGAAATACGGAACGCCAATGGATGCCGTGCGTGAGCTGGGGTCGGTTGCCGAGATCCGCTCCACGTTCCTGGGGTTCCAGCGCGGCCTGTATGAGCGTGAGCGCTGAAGCTAAGCTGATCGGCAGCTACCCAGTAATGCCGGTCGTTCATGTCTCAACATCGAGCGACTTAAGTTGGTCGGCACCGGGCGCTGGGTAAATGTCAGCTATCCACCTTCTCGCCCCTTAAAGCCGACGTTCGCCTACCGGCCAATCTTGCTCGAATGCTGTCTCATAAACCGCGATAGGGCTCGCACGCGATCCCATCGGCGTCAGCGTCCAATCCGTCGCGGTAACCCGGCTGGCCTCGGTAGATCGGAGCGACGCCCGCCGCGCGCGCGTCGGCACAGCGACGCCAGTAATCGCCATCCTGTGGCTTTCGCCCCCTCACCTCTCCAAGGTTCTCTGCAAAGTCACCCAGGCTCGCCACGACTCTTTCACTGCCCTCAGGCGTAATCGCCGTGAAGGCTAAGCCCGCTGTGGCCCCAACCATCCCGGCACCCAGCATGTAAGGAAGCGAGCGGGAGCGCCGGCGCTTCAACTTAGCAGGCGCGCGGTATCGTGGGCGGCGAATCATGCACCCCGCTTACCGGATGACGGTAAACATCGAATGAGCCCCGTTGCCACATGTGCCATGATCGCCGTAAATCAATTTACGTCTAACAGACCCACTCACGCCACCACGTAGAAGTATAGAAAATGTTAGACAACAATGGCGTAATCTGGCATCGAGGTTTTACGGACTGAATGAAGAATTCAGGCGCGCAGGGAGACTTGCGTGGGACCGAACAAGCAGAGACAGTATTTAGAAAAATATATCAAATACATACACTTATATTCTAAATACCTCCCGCTCCGCCATTTTCCGCCGAATCTAATCCCATAGTGCGACGTGTCGGGACAACCGCAGAGCCCGTCGGCCGCTTTTTTTCCTTGCAATGTTCTCTTTTTGTTCATATTATGAGACTATGCAGATGGCGTTTAGCTTCTGGGCTACAGAAGATATGGAGTGGGTGCGGGATCGGCTAAGATGCCGCTTTGGCTGCCCTGCTGAACCGGTCCGTGTGCGAACGCCCGTCGGCCAGCTGGTGAAGTCGATGATCAGCGGTCGCACACGCGACGCCGTCTCGTTGGGCGCCTATCACCGCCTCGTCGAAATCTATCCCGAATGGTTCAGCATCGCACGAGCGACGACCGCTGAGGTCGAGGAAGTCATCGGCGATGTGACCTTTCCTGATGTAAAAGCGCAATACCTTCGTGATGCCTTGACCTTCGTCGCCGCAGATCGCCCTGATTTCAACCTGACGTTTCTCGGCGCGCTGGACGTGGAGAGCGCGCTCGCGTGGCTGGAACGTCTGCCGGGTGTGGGCCGAAAGGTTTCGGCGTCTACCCTCAACTTCAGCACGTTGCGCATGCCGGCCTTCGTAGTGGACACGCATATACTGAGGATCATGCGTCGATTCGGATTCGTTCGAGGCAAGGCCGACACGCAAACCGTCTATAATCTGACCATGACGGCATTGTCCGACTGGTGTGCGACCGATCTTGCGGAACTCCATGTGTTGATCAAACGCCTGGGTCAGACGGTCTGCCGTGCCGATCGCGCCGATTGTCGAAGCTGCCCGATCCGCCGGCGCTGCCGGGCTGCCACTTTCGGAATCCGAAACTCCCTCCAGAAATAGAAGCGCTTGCGACTTCGAAACCGCAAGCGCTTCATTCCATAAGAGGCGAACCCGGCTGTCAGGGACTGACGGGTGAATCGTCGTCGTTGTCATCGGCGATCGCGATCATCACCGCGATGCCCGCGGCAAGCCCGATCAGACCGATGATCCAGCTTGCGCCGCCGGCGAACTCGCTGTTTTCCTCGCTCGACGATACCGCGCGCGCGCCGTCGAATGCGGGGGCGGCCGAAACCGCAACTGGTGCCGCCACCATCGAAAACGCCGCCAGACAGACGGCGGCTTTGCTCAGATATCTCATGAAGTCCTCCATGTTGGGGCCGGTGTTTCGCGTACATCAACGCGCGAAGGCGTGCCGCGATCCAGCTTCGGCATCGATTCGACGACAAAGCGGCACGGCCGGGGGCAATCGCGTGGTGGGGATCAGGCGAAGTGCAGCTTGCGATACTTGCCGCGAAAATAGAGCAGCGGATCGCGGCGCGGCTCGAAGATCGCCTTCAGCACCCGTCCGACGAGGATGAAATGATCGCCGCCCTCGTGCACCGCATCGCGCGCGCATTCGAAGCTGCCGAGCGACCCCACGAGCACCGGCGTGCCGAACTCGCCGATTTCCCACGGCGTCGCGGCAAAGCGATCCTCCCCCTTGCCGGCAAAGCGGTTCGAGGTGGGCTGCTGCCCGATCTGGAGGACGTTGACCGCGAAATGGTCGGCGCCGCGCAGGATCGCCGCGCTGCCCGAACTGTTCGCGATGCAGACGAGCAGCAAGGGCGGGTCGAGCGAGACCGAGGTGAAGCTGTTCGCCGTCAGGCCGATCGGCACGCCGTCGGGGTCGATCGCGGTCACCACGGTCACGCCCGTCGCGAAGCAGCCGAGCGCGTCGCGAAAGGTGCGCGCGTCGGACCCGGCGCGATATTCGGGCGATTCGCGCGGCACGCGGCGCTCGAGGAAGTCGATCAGATAGGCCCCGAGCGTATCGCTGCGATCGTCGGCGAAGCGCGGCGCCGTATCCTCGACCTCGACGAGTTCGCCGTCGGGAAGCCGATCGACGAAGGACGCGGCATCGTCGCGCGAGGCGAGATCGCTCGTCAGACCGTGGATATAGAGCGTCGGCAGCGCAATCGTCCCGGCCACATCCGCGAGGCGTTCGGCCAGCGCCGCGGTGTCGAACGCATCGGCGAGGCGCGGATCGCAGACGGGCTGCTCCGGCCCGGGGCGGACGGCATCGCGCAGCCATTCGCCGATCCGAAGCGCCGCGCCGCTGTCGTCGCCGACAGGCAGGTCGACGAGCACGAGCCCCGAGGCCAGCAGTGCCGCATCGCGCGCCAGCGCCGCGCTGGCGATCCAGCCGCCGAAAGTCGAGGCGACGACCACCGGCCGCGTACCGAGCTGCGCGAGCACGGCGCGGAGATCCTCGACCATCGCTTCGAAATCATAGCGGCCGTCGGCCGGCCATTCGCTGCCGCCATGCCCGCGCAGGTCGAGGCTGATGACACGGCGCCCGGCCTGTTCGAGCGCATCGGCGAGCCGCGCCCAGACCGCGCGCGTCTGCCCCGCCCCGTGCAGCAGCAGCACCGCGGGATCGTTTTCCGACCCGATGATGTCCGCTTCGAGCCGAACGCCCGCGAAGCCGCGATATTGGACCGTCGTCATGCCATTCCGTCTTCCTTAGCTCCCAGCGCCATGCCGTGCTTTCCCGGGCAAGACCAGCCCGCGAAAGAATATGGCTTCGCTTGATCCATATCAACGCGAGGGCATGCTTCCACCCTATTCTGCCGGACGCAGGTTCGGTGTCGGCCTGTAGCCAACGCGACACGGTCGCGGCGGCCTGCTCCTCGGCACCATCTCCCCACTGCCCCGTCGCCCTGCGGCGGGGCGTTCTTTTTGCACCGTCGACCGCCACCCCGGACCTGATCGATAATGATCCCTTTTCGACAGGTGCCGTTCCCCGGCGAAAGCCGGGGTCCATGCGGGGCGGCGCCATGCCATCTGGACCCCGGCTTTCGCCGGGGAACAGGCCGTTGCGTGTCTGAAGGATATATAGGCCGACTTGATCCGGGGTGACGGCGTCAGGGCGCTTCGGATCCCCGCGCTCACGGGGACACACGGATGCCGCATTCGATGGAATCGTCATTGCGCGCGGCAATCCAGAGCGGCCGCAAGCCGCCCCGGATCGCTTCGCGCCGCTCGCAAGGTCAATCCAACGTCATCGGCCTCTAGCGGCGAAAGCCCGCCAGACGCTGGTCGATGATCGCTTCGGCCTGGCCGATGATGCGGTCGATCAGGTCCTGGCAGCTCGGGATGTCGTGGATCAGTCCCTGCACCATGCCGGCCCAGAAGACGCCCTTGCTGAGGTCGCCGGTTTCGAGCAGTTCGCGACCCGCGGCGCCCGCGACGAGCGGCTGGACGTCCTCGAACTTCGCATCGGGCAGCGACAGGCGGCGCACCACCTCTTCGCTGACCGCGCTCTTGCCGACGCGCGCGGTGTTCTTGAAATTGCGGAAGATCAGGAAGCTGCCGCGCTCGTCATTCTCGACATAGGCCTGCTTCACATTGTCGTGGATCGGCGCTTCCTTCGTCGCGCAGAAGCGCGTGCCCATGTTGATGCCCTCCGCGCCGAGGCTGAGCGCCGCGACGAGGCCGCGTCCGTCGCCGAAGCCGCCCGAAGCGAGCATCGGAATCTTCACCTTGTCGGCGGCCGCCGGGATCAGGATCAGCCCGGGGATGTCGTCCTCGCCCGGGTGCCCCGCGCATTCGAAGCCGTCGATCGAGATGATGTCGCAGCCCGCCCGTTCGGCCGACAGCGCATGGCGCACCGCGGTGCATTTGTGGAGGATGGTGACGCCGTGCGGCTTCAGCATTTCCCAGATTTCGCGCACGGCCTGCGTCCCGGCCGTCTCGACGATCTTCACCCCGCCGTCGATGATCGCCTGCGCATAGGCCTTGTAGTCGGGCGCGTTGATCGTCGGAAACACCGTCATGTTCACGCCGAACGGCTTGTCGGTCATCGACCGGCAGCGCTCGATCTCTTCGCGCAGCGCCTGCGGAGTCGGCTGGGTCAGCGCCGTCAGGATGCCGAGCCCGCCGGCGTTCGACACCGCGCTCGCCAGTTCGGCATAGCCGACGCTCTGCATGCCGCCCTGCACGATCGGATGCTCGATTCCCAGCATCTCGGTGATCCGCGTCTTGAAAGCCATTCGCTGTCCTTCCCTCTGTTCGTTGCCCACATGGTGACGCTACGTCGCCGCCGCGCCGGAATTGACTTGACGTTTACGTCAACGTCCGGTTCATTGGCAAGAGCGAAGGGTGAGAGAAGGACAGGTGCGGCGATGACGATCCTCCACGACGAGGGCCAGCAGGCGATCGCGACCGAATCGCGGCGCGTCCTGGAGGCCCGCATGCGCAAGGAAGACCTTCTGCCGCTGCTCGAGGTCGAGGGGCGCTATCACGAAGGTTTCTGGGCGACCGCGAAGGAACAGGGCTGGACCGCCCTCGCGCTGCCCGAATCGCATGGCGGGCTGGCGCTCGGCCTCGTCGAGCTGGGACTGATCGCTCATCAGGCGGGGCGCACGCTGAGCGGCGCGCCTTTCCTGACCTCCGGCTTCGGCGCGGCCAAGGCGATCGAACTCTACGGCTCCGACGCGCAGAAGGCGCGCTGGCTTCCGGGCCTTGCGAGCGGCGACAGCATCGGGGCGATCGCCTTTGCATCGGGCGCCGATCCGCTGCCGGCGCAGCCCGGCGTGCGATTCGCCGACGGGCGGCTCGACGGCATCGCGCCCGCCGTGTCGGGCGGCGTCGCCGCCGACGTCGCGATCCTGTTCGCCGCCGGAGCGGACGGGCCGGTGCTGGCGATCGCCGATCTGGCCGGGGTCGAGCGGCGGACGGTCGCCAGTTTCGACAACAGTCGCTGTCTCGCCGACCTCGTTTTCGCGGGCACGCCCGCCGAGCGTCTGGAAACGGACGGCGCGGCGCGCGACGCGGCGCTGCACATCCTTGCGCTCCAGGCCGTCGTCACCGCGCACGAACAGACGGGCGGCGCCGAAGCGCTGATGGAGATCGCGCGCGACTATGCGGTGACGCGCAAGGCGTTCGGCCAGCCGATCGGCGCGTTCCAGTCGATCAAGCACCGCATCGCAGAGCTTTACGGCCTCGTCGAACTGGCGCGCGCCAATTGCATCCATGCCGCGGCACGCGATGGGGCGGAGGATTTCATCACCGCCGCCGCCGCTGCGCGGCTGTCGGCGACCGAGGCCTATGACAGTGCGGCGCGCGACTGCGTCCAGATTCACGGCGGCATCGGCGTGACGTGGGAGATCGGCCTGCACCTCCACATGCGCCGCGCGCGCAGCCTGGCGCTCGAACAGGGCAGCACCCTGTTCTGGGAGGATGTCCTCGTCGACCGTTTGGCGGGAGAAGGTGCATGAGCGATCTGGAAGGCTGGCGCGCCAAGGCGGCCGCATGGTGCGAGTCGATGGTGCCGCAATTCGGCAAGGCGGCGCGCAAGGGCCTGACCGTCGAAGAGGATCTCGCGCTCGGCCGCCGGTATCAGAAGGCGAAGTTCGACGCGGGATTCGCCGGCATCAACTGGCCGACCGATCTGGGCGGACAGGGGCTCGGCCATATCGAGAAGATCGCCTTCGAGGCCGAGGAGATGAAGCACGGTTTCCCGAACGTCTATTTCGGCATTTCGCTGGGGATGCCGGTGCCGGTGCTGATGCAGTTCGGCACCGACCGCGACTTCGTGAAGGAACGCGTGCTGAAGGCGCTGCAGGGCGAGGAAATCTGGTGCCAGCTTTTCTCCGAGCCGTCGGGCGGCACCGACCTGGCCGGCCTGCGCACCCGCGCCGAGACCGACGGCAACGGCTGGAAGATCAACGGGCAGAAGGTCTGGACGAGCTGGGCGCAATATAGCGACTATGGCGTCATCGTCGTGCGCACCGACCCGACCGTCGCCAAGCACAAGGGTCTGACCTATTTCTGGGTCGACATGAAGGCGCCGGGCGTCACGGTGCGCCCGATCAAGCTCGCGGGCGGCGACAGCCATGTCAACGAGGTGTTCTTCGACGATGTGCGGATCGGCGACGATCATCGCATGTCGCCGGTCGGCGGCGGCTTCGCGGTCGCGATGGCGACACTGATGATCGAGCGTTATGTCGCGACCGACAGCGCCGGCTTCGGCCCGCACCTCGACCTGTTCGTCGACCTGGCGAAAGAGGTGCGGCTGAACGGCCGTCCGGCGATCGAGGACGGTCGCATCCGGCAGCAGATCGCGCGCAACCATGCGATGCGCGCCGGGCTCGATTCGATCAACGTGCGCGCGCGGCTGATGATGCAGGCGGGGATGACGCCGGGGCCGGAGGGATCGCTGAACAAGCTGGTCGCGGTGCGCTCGCGCCAGAAGCTGTCCGAACTCGCGATCGATTTGCAGGGCGCGGCGGGCTTCGCGTTCGACGCGCACGCCTCCCCCAAGGACGACTGGGCGTCGAGCTGGATCAACGCCCCGACGGGCCGGATCGCCGGCGGGTCGGACGAGACGCTGCTCAACACGATCGCCGAGCGCATCCTCGGCCTGCCGCAGGATCATCGCCCCGACAAGGGCGTGCCCTTCAACGAGATACCAGCCTGACAGGAGCCTCCCCATGAAGATCGATTCCTCCACCGCAGCCGTTGTCACCGGCGGCGCATCGGGGCTGGGCCGCGCGACCGCCGAAGCGCTCGCCGCCGCCGGGGTCAAGGTGGCGATATTCGACATCAACGACGCGCTCGGCGAAGAGGTCGCGAAGGCGATCGGCGGACTGTTCGTCCATGTCGACATCACCGACGAGCAGTCGGTCGTCGACGGCTTTGCCACGGCGCGCGCGGCGCATGGGCAGGAACGCATCGCCGTCCACTGCGCGATGACGTCGCGCCGCGGCAAGACGCTCGCCTTCGACAAGGAAACCGGCAAATATCGCCGCACCCCGACCGCCGATTACGAATATGGCGTCGCGGGCATATTGACCGCCAGCTATCGCATCGGCTCGATCGCCGCCGAGGGCATGGCCAGCTTGCCCGAACTGGAGGATGGCGAGCGCGGCGCGATCGTCTTCACCGCGTCGGTCGCGGCGCAGGACGCGCAGATCGGGCAGGTCATCTACGGATCGGCCAAGGCGGGCGTGAACGGCCTCGTCCTGCCTATGGCGCGCGACCTGATGGACCTGGGCATCCGGGTCAATTCGATCATGCCGGGCGTGTTCGGCACGCCGCTGCTCGGCAATATGAACCCGAAGGTCAAGGAAAGCCTGGAGGCCTCCGTCCCCTTCCCCAAGCGCCTCGGCAAGGCCGAGGAATATGCGAGCCTGGCGATGGAGATGGTCCGCAACACCTATTTCAACGGCCAGTGCGTCCGCCTCGACGGCGCGATCCGCATGGCGCCGCGCTGATTTTCTCCCCAACGAAAGGAATAGATACATGTCCGAAGCCTATATCATCGACGCCGTCCGCACCCCGCGCGGCATCGGCAAGCCCGGCAAGGGCGCGCTGTCGCACCTGCACCCGCAGCACCTGGCCGCGACGGTGCTCGCCGCGATCCGCGACCGCAACAATCTCGACACCGCGACCGTCGACGACATCGTCTGGTCGACCTCGACGCAGGAAGGCAAGCAGGGCGGCGACCTTGGCCGCATGGCGGCGCTGGCCGCGGGTTACGACATCAAGGCCAGCGGCACGACGCTCGACCGCTTCTGCGGCGGCGGCATCAGCACGGTGAACTTCGCCGCCGCCAGCGTGATGAGCGGCATGGAGGATTGCGTCATCGCCGGCGGCACCGAGATGATGAGCTATCAGCAGCAACTGTCCGCCGAACGCGCCAACGCCGGTCTGCCGCAGCGCATGATGGGATCGGGAAATCCCGAACTCGACGCGCTGCACCCGCAATCGCACCAGGGCGTGTGCGGCGACGCGATCGCGACGATGGAGGGGATCAGCCGCGAGGCGCTCGACGCCCTCGCGCTCGTCAGCCAGCAGCGCGCCGACAAGGCGATCAAGGAAGGCCGCTTCGCCAGGTCGGTCGTCCCCGTTCACAACCCGGATGGCAGCGTCGCGCTCGACCGCGAGGAATTTCCGCGCCCCGAAACCACCGCCGAAGGGCTGGCGGCGTTGAAGCCCAGCTTTACCGCCCTCGCCGATTTCGACCTCGGTGATGGAACGACCTTCCGCAAGCAGATCAACCGCCGCTATCCCGATCTCGAAATCCAGCATTTCCACCATGCCGGCAACAGCTCGGGCGTCGTCGACGGCGCGGCGGCGGTCCTGCTGACCTCAAAGGATTATGCCGACAAGCACGGGCTGAAGCCGCGCGGTCGCATCGTCGCCTATGCCAATATCGGCGACGATCCGACGCTGATGCTCAACGCCCCGGTCCCGGCGGCGAAGAAGGTGCTCGAAAAGGCGGGCCTCGGGAAGGAGGACATCGACGTCTGGGAAATCAACGAGGCCTTCGCGGTGGTCGCCGAAAAGTTCATCCGCGACCTCGACCTCGATCGCGGGAAGGTGAACATCAACGGCGGCGCGATGGCGCTCGGCCACCCGATCGGCGCCACCGGCTCGATGCTGATCGGCACCGCGCTCGACGAGCTCGAGCGTTCGGGCGGCCGCTACGGCCTCGTCACCATGTGCGCCGCGGGCGGCATGGCGCCGGCGATCATCATCGAACGCATCTGAGGCGATTATCGCCACCCGCGAGCGCTTCGCTCCGCTCGCGGGTGGCGACGAACGGACAGGAGACACGACATGACCGGACCGCTCAGGGGCGTCAGGATCATCGAGTTCGCCGGCATCGGCCCCGGCCCCTTCTGCGGCATGATGCTCGCGGACCATGGCGCCGAGGTGATCCGCATCGACCGTCCGGGCGGGTTCATGGACCCCCGCGATCCGCTGTCGCGCGGGCGCACCTCGATCGCGCTCGACATGAAGAACCCGCAGGCGGTCGAGATCGCGCGCGACCTGTGCAAAAGCGCCGACGGCATCATCGAGGGCTATCGCCCCGGCGTGATGGAGCGGCTGGGGCTCGGGCCCGAGGTGCTGCTCGCCGACAATCCGAAGCTCGTCTATGGCCGCATGACCGGCTGGGGCCAGTTCGGTCCCTATGCCCAGTCGGCGGGGCACGACATCAACTATATCGCGCTGTCGGGCGTGCTGCACACGGTCGGCCGCGCCGGCGAGAAGCCGACGCCGCCCGTCAACTATGTCGGCGATTTCGGCGGCGGCGGCATGATGCTCGCCTTCGGCATGGCCAGCGCGCTGCTCCACGCGGCGAAGACCGGCGAAGGCCAGGTCATCGACTGCGCGATGACCGACGGGTCGGCGCTGCTCGCGGGCATGACCTGGGGCTTCCGCGCCATGGGCCGGCTGCACGACGAGGCGGGGGTCAACATGCTCGACAGCGGCGCCCATTTCTATGACACCTATCGCTGCGCCGACGGCAAGTTCATCTCGATCGGATCGATCGAGCCGCAATTCTATGCGCTGCTGCGCGAGAAGACGGGGCTCGACAAGGACCCCGCCTTCGACGCGCAGATGGACCCCGCGCAATGGGGCCCGCTCAAGGACAGGCTGACCGCGCTGTTCGCGACGAAGACCCGCGATGAATGGTGCGCGCTGATGGAGATGACCGACGTCTGCTTCGCGCCCGTGCTCTCGCTCGACGAGGCGCCGAAGCATCCGCACAATGTCGAGCGCGAAACCTTCGTCACCATCGGCGGCGCGACCCAGCCCGCCCCGGCGCCGCGCTATTCGGCGACGGTGAACGACATGCCGCGGGCGGCGCCGCAGGTCGGCGGCGACGGCGATGCGCTGCTGGCCGGGCTCGGCTATGACGCCGACCGGATCAAAGCGCTGCGCGAGGGCGGCGCGGTTCGCTAGAGCACCGCGGGTTAAACCTGAACCATTTGCCCCCCGCTTTCGCGGGGGCAGGCTCCGAGCTTGTCGAAGCACCGTCCTTTCTCTTACGGAGTCAGAGAAAGGACGGTGCTTCGACAAGCTCAGCACGAACGGGTACAATTTGATGTCTCGATGCTCCAGAGTCGGGATTCTAGAGGAGATAAGGGCGTGGGTGAATTTCTGAGTGTCGAACGGCGGGGCAAGATTGCCATCCTGACGATGAGCAAGCCCGAAAGCATGAACGCGATCGGAACGCATGCGGATTGCGACGACATCATCGACACGCTGCGCGCGCTGGGCGAGGATCGCGGCGTCAGCGCGATCATCCTGACCGGCAGCGGCAAGGCGTTCAGCGCCGGCGGCAACCTGAAGAGCATGCAGGAACGGCAGGGGATCGGGGTGCTCGACCAGCCCGATTCGACCCGCGCCAACTATCGCCGCGGCGTGCAGGCGGTGATCCGCGCGCTGATGGACTGCGAGGTGCCGATGATCGCGGCGGTGAACGGCCACGCCATCGGGCTCGGCTGCGATCTTGCCTGCACCTGCGATATCCGCATCGCGGCCGAGAGCGCCAAATTCGCGTGCAGCTTCATCAAGGTCGGGATCGTCCCCGGCGACGGCGGCGCCTGGCTGCTCCAGCGCGTGCTCGGCTATCCGCGCGCCGCCGAGCTGTTCCTGACCGGCGACCGTTTCGACGCGGCGACGGCGAAGGACTATGGCCTCGTCACCGAGGTCGTGCCCGATGCCGACCTGCTCGACCGCGCCGTCGCGATCGCCGAGCGCATCGTCTGCAACCCGCCGCGCGCGCTGCGGCTGACCAAGCGGCTGATGCGCGAGGCGCAGCACAGCCGGATGAGCGACATCCTCGAACTCAGCGCCGCTTATCAGGCGATCGTCCACGAAACCGCCGACAACCGCGAAGCGATCAACGCCTTCGTCGAAAAGCGCGCGCCGGTGTTCACGGGAGACTGACCATGGCCGCCGACCGCGTCCTGCCGCTTTCGGGCGTCCACAATTTCCGCGATTACGGCGGCTATGGCGTCGAGGGCGGCGGGCAGCTGCGCAGCGGCGTGCTGTGGCGGTCGGCGCAGCACGAGGCGGCGACCGACGACGACCTCGCCGCGCTCGACGCGCTGGGCCTCGAAACGGTCGTCGACCTGCGCGGCGACGACGAGCGCGAACTGCATCCGTGCCGCCGATCGGATCGGTTCGCGGCGCGCGTGCTGTTCGCGGGCGGCATCACCGCGGGCCTCGCCCCGCACCTTCAGGCGGCGGGCGGCGCGATCGACGTCGAGACGGCGCGGGCGCGGATGATCGACACCTATGCCGCCATGCCCTATCGCCCCGCGCTCGTCGCGACGCTGCGCCTCTATCTGTCGGCGCTCGCCGAATATGATGCGCCGAGCCTCGTCCATTGCGTCGCTGGCAAGGACCGCACCGGCTTTGCGGTCGCGATCGTCCACCGCCTGCTCGGCGTGCACGAGGACGACCTGATGCACGACTATCTGCTCACCAACACGGCGGGCAAGATCGAGGAGCGGATCGCCCAGGGTGCCGCGCATATCCGCCAGCGCTATGGGGGCGAGATCAAGGACGACGCGGTTCGCGCGCTGATGTCGGTCAACCCCGCCTACCTCGACGCCGCGCTGGCCACGGTGCGGCGCGATCATGGCGACATCGCGGGCTATGCCGAGGCGGTGCTGAACGTCACTCCCGAAATGCGCGAGGCGATGGTCGACAAGCTGGTCGTCTGAACGGCGGTTTCCCGGACCGGCGACCGTTTCGACGCGGCGAAAGCTGGAGCCGCTGGCGGTCTGTAATGGCGATCCGTCCTAAGGCGTGTGGGGCTTCATCTTGCGACTGTCCTTTATCGTGTGTCCCCGCGAAGGCGGGGACCCATCTGCGGTGGTTTCGAGATGGAACCGGCCGAAGATGGACCCCCGCCTT
>NZ_MEFH01000103.1:0-19195 GCF_001725095.1 Sphingopyxis sp. SCN 67-31
TACGCGAATTCGCGCTCGGCGACCTTTCGCCGCCCGCCGCGCGGCAGGCCTGCATCGGTGCGCTCAGCCGCTGACCCGCGCGACCAGACGCTCGATCGCCGCCCCCGCGATGCGCGCCGCGCGGACGAGATTGGTATGGAAGTCGCCCGCGCTGTCGCCGTTGGCGTCGTCGGTCACCGCCTTGACTGCGGCCCAGGGCTTGCCGAGCCGCATCGCCGCCTGCGCCACCGCGCCGACCTCCATATCGACCAGCGTCGCGCCCAGATCGCGCACCAGTCCGGCCGCGGCGTCGGGGCAAGCGACGAAGCTGTCGCCGCTCGCGATGCGCGCATGCGGCAAGTTCAGGCCGGGGTCGGGCATCGCGGCGAAATGCGCCTCGCCCGCTTCGCCGATCGGCCATTCGCCGGCCCGATAGCGGCGGAACAGACCGGGCTGGACCGCGCCATAATCGTGCTGCACCGCCTCGGCGATCCAGTAGGCACCCGGTCCGGGGCCGAGCGAGCCGCAGGTGCCGCTCATCACCAGCAGATCGGCCGCGCCGCCAAGCATCCCGGCGCATAGCGCCGCGTTGACCTTGCCAAGACCGCAGGTCGCAATCGTCACGCCATGCCTATGCACCGACAGGGACCGGGGAGCGAACGCTCCCGCTTCGACCGTGCCTTGGCCGGGAAAGACGGCATCGGCCTCTTCGGGCAGCGCGGCGAGGATCAGGATGCGGGCCATGCGCGCTCCATAATCCTCTTTCGCACCATGTCGAGCGAAGTCGCCGCCGCGACCGGCGCGCGCGGACTTGCCAAGGCGCCGCCTTCCGGCCATCGCTCCGCTCCATGCTCGCGCGCCTGTTCCCCGACCGCTTCGTTCCCGTCCTCCTTGCCACCATCGTCGTCGCGAGCCTGCTGCCGGTGCGCGGAAGCGCGGTGCCGGTCGCGCAAGGGATTTCGACCGCGGCGATCGTGCTGCTCTTCTTCCTCAACGGCGTCCGCCTGCCGCGTCACGAGGTACTGCACGGCATCCGCAACTGGAAATTGCAGGGCGGCACCTTCGCCTTCTGTTTCGGCGCGATGGCACTGTTCGGGCTCGGCGCGCAGGCGTTGACGGCGCCGCTGCTGCCGCCGACGCTGGCGCTCGGCTTCCTCTTTCTTGGCATATTGCCATCGACCGTCCAGTCGGCGACCGCCGCCAGTTCGATGGCGGGCGGCAATGTCGCCGCAAGCGTTGTCGCGGCGGCGCTGCTCAATCTGGCGGGCGTGTTTCTGTCGCCGCTCCTCTTTGCCGCACTCGCGGGCAAGGCGGGGGCGATCCACGGCGCTGCGGCGCTGCGCATCGTCGCAATCCTCCTGCTTCCCTTTCTGGCCGGACAAGCGGCGCAGCGCTGGCTTCGCCCGCTGGTGCTCCGGCACCGCGGCCTCGCGACGCTGATGGATCGCACCGCGATTGCGACCGCGGTGTATGTCGCCTTTTCCGCGGCCGTGGTCGGCGGCATCTGGACGCAGCTCGACGGGCGCGAGATCGCGATCGTGCTCGGCGTCGATGCGCTGCTGCTCGGTAGCGCCTTCGGCGGCACCTGGCTGCTCGGCGGACTGCTCGCGCTCCGCCGCCCCGACCGGATCACCCTGCTGTTCTCGGGCGCGCAAAAGAGCCTCGCCGTCGGCGCGCCGCTCGCCGCGACCCTCTTTCCCTCGGCGATTGCCGGCATGGTGCTGCTGCCGATCCTCGTCTATCATATGGCGCAACTGATCCTCTCGGCATGGATCGCGCCGGCGCTGGCGCGCCACCAAGAGGTGTAGTGCTTGAATAACACAGGTCCGCATGCCATATAGGCAGGCGGCCCATTATCGACTTGGGGCTGGAAGGATTGTTATGAGCGAAGAGACCGCGACGGCGACCGCAACCGACGAACTGAAACTGACGCCGCCCGAACCCGTCCCCGCCGTCGCGCCCGAAAAGGCCGCCGGCCTCGTTCCGCTCTCGACCGAGCAGAAATCCAAGCTCGAGGAACGCGTCGACAGCTTCATCGACGATCTGGTGGCGCAGGATGAAAATTCGCCCGAGTTCGGCAAGCGTATCGACCAGATCACCAATATGGGGCGCAAGGAAATGCTGGAGGCGGCGAATCATTCGAACCGCTTCCTCGACCGCCCGATCAAGGCGATGGATCGCGATACCGACATCGGCCAGAATCTGATCGAACTGCGTACCACGGTCGAACGTCTCGATCCCTCGGCGAACGGCAAGCTGCTGACCAAACGCGGCTTTCTGGACAAGATCCTGGGCAGCAAGATCAACAATTATTTCGCGCAATACCGCAGCGCCCAGACCCACATCGGCGGCATCCTGACCGCGCTCGCCAACGGCAAGGACGAGCTGTTGATGGACAATGCGGCCATCGACGTCGAGCGCCGCAAGATGTGGGAATCGATGGGCAAGCTCGAACAGATGATCCACATCGCGGGCACGCTCGACCAGCGGCTCGAGGCGAAAGCGGCCGAACTCGACGGCAGCGATCCCGCCAAGGCAAAGGTCATCCGCGAAAATGCCCTGTTCTATGCGCGGCAGCGCACGCAGGATCTGCTGACCCAGATGGCGGTGACGGTGCAGGGCTATCTCGCCCTCGATCTCGTCAAAAAGAATAATGTCGAGCTGGTGAAGGGCGTCGATCGCGCCTCGACTACCACCGTCGGCGCGCTCAAGACCGCGATCACCGTCGCGCAGGCGATGACCAACCAGAAGCTGGTGCTCGAACAGATTACCGCGCTCAACACGACGACCGCCAACATCATCGACGGCACCTCGAAGATGCTGAAGGACAATACGGCGCGCATCCACGAACAGGCGGCGTCGAGCACGATCCCGATGGAAACGCTCAGCCGCGCCTTCCAGAATATCTACGACACGATGGACGCGATCGATACCTTCAAGCTCAAGGCGCTCGACACGATGAAGACGACCGTGACCTCGCTCGAGGGCGAGGTCGCCAAGTCGAAGGGCTATATCGCGCGCGCCGAAGGTGCGAGCCAGGCGCAGGCAAGCGTCGGCGGCGCCGACAGCCCGCTGGCGGCGATCGAGGGCTAGGATGAGCATGAGCGAGGTCGACAAGATCAGCGCGCTCGGCAACGCGGCGATCGAACGCTCGCGCGAACGACGGCGACCGATCGGCACCAAGAGCGTCGCGCTGCGCCGCCAGCATCTCTACAAGAAGCTCGGCCGCGTCCTTGTTGCGGGCGGGATCGTGCTGATCGGCGCGGCGCTGTTCGGCGCGCTCATCAAGCCGCTCGGCTTCACGGGCCTGCTCGCGCTTACGGTGCTGTTGATCGGCGTCGCGGTGCTGTTCGGCAAATGGCCGCCCTTTCCCGAACCGCGCCAGGCCGATCTCCCCAAGGCCGACCTCAAGCAGCTCGCCGGCCGCACCGAAATCTGGCTCGAGGCGCAGCGTCCGGCGCTTCCCGCCCCGGCACGCCAGCTCGTCGACGGGATCGGCGTCCAGCTCGACCTGCTCGCCCCGCAGCTCCAGACGCTCGACGCCGCGACACCGGCGGCCGCGAATATCCGCAAGCTGGTCGGCGAGGATCTGCCCGAACTCGTCGCGGGCTATCAGCGTATCCCCGCGGGGCTGCGCGGCGAGGCGCATGCGGGGCGCACGCCCGACGAAACGCTGCTTGGCGGGCTCAAGATGCTCGAACGCGAGATCGGCGACGCGGCGCGCAGCCTGGCGGCGGGCGAGATCGACAAGCTGGCGACGCGCGAACGCTATCTCCAGCTCAAATATCAGGGTCTCGAAGCCGACGACACGCCGGGCACGGCCTGATCCGCCTCAGGCGGGATAGGCTACGCCGCGATCGTCGGCGCCGGGCTCCCCGTCGCCGCGCGGCGGCACACGCTGGACATTGATCCGGTTCCGGCCGGCGCGTTTCGCATCGTAGAGCGCCTCGTCGGCGATCCGGTAGAGATATTGAAAATCGGGGGCCGGCCGCACTTCGGCGACGCCGACGCTGGCGGTCACCGGCCGGTCGCCCATCGTGTCGCTATGATCGCACAGCGCGATTTCGCGGCGGATGCTCTCGGCAAAGCGATCGAGCATGATGCCTTCCATCCCGATGGTCAGCAGGCCGAACTCCTCGCCGCCCAGCCGCGCGACGCTGCACATGGTGCCCTCCCACCGCGCGATGCGTTCGGCGATACGGCAGAGGACGGCGTCGCCGGCTTCATGGCCGTAGATATCGTTGATCGACTTGAAGCGATCGACATCGACGAGCAGCAGCGCCGCGGGCAGCGCCCCTTCGCGCGCCTGATCGAGCAGCGGGGTGACGGCATCGACGAAGCCCCGCCGGTTGAGCAATCCGGTGAGCGGATCGCGGCGCGCAAGCTCGTTCGCCTGCGCCTCAGCCGCCAGCGCATCGTCGCGTTCGACGCGCAGATGCGCGAGCCGCCGCGTCGATGCCGCCGACAGCCACAGCGCCTGCCAGGTTGCGGCGACCAGCACCGCCAGCTTCGACCCGCCGCCCCAGAATCCGTCCTCGACATCGACCAGATGAATGATCGCGAGCGTCGCCATCGGCAGGCACCAGGCGAGCGCGAAATCGCGCGCCTCGACCGATCCCTTGCGCCAGCTCCAGCCGATGCACAGCGCAACCGCGACCAGATCGACGATGACCGCGATGCCCAGCAGATTGCCGAGCATCTGCAGATTGCCTGTGCGAATCAACGCCAGCGGCACGCCGGCGACAGCGATCGCCAGCCCCAGCGCGAGGGTTCCTCGGCGCAAAGCATGCGGGAGATGCCGGGCGTCGATCGCGGTTACCGCGCTGGCGGTCGCGACGCCGATGGCAAGGCAGGCGAGCAAGGTCGATGCCTGCGCCGACACCGTCCCCGCCATGGCGGGAAAGATCACCAGATGAATCTGCGACCAGAAGGCGCCCCAGACGATCATCACGCCCGACCATGCTGCCTGCCACAGCAGATATTGGCGGCGCACCGCGACCGC
Source organism: Sphingopyxis sp. SCN 67-31 (assembly GCF_001725095.1). Taxonomy (NCBI): domain Bacteria; kingdom Pseudomonadati; phylum Pseudomonadota; class Alphaproteobacteria; order Sphingomonadales; family Sphingopyxidaceae; genus Sphingopyxis; species Sphingopyxis sp. SCN 67-31. The sequence continues at coordinate 4,982 of NZ_MEFH01000103.1, forward strand.
GAGCGACAGGCTGTAGATGCCGCTGACGAGCAGCAGGGTGAGCGAGGCGCCGACGAGCGCCGCCATCCCCGCCGCCTGCAGGCTCGCATTTTCCTTGGGGATGAGGCGCGCGCGCAGCAGGCTGTGGTCGGCGAGGCGGTCGAAGCGCATGGTCACCGCGGTCAGCGGCGCGCCGCGGGCCGGGGCCTCGAACAATATCTGGCCGCCGACGCGCCAGTGCGCGCCATAATCGCCGCGGCGCACCGTCTGCCAGCGCGTCTGGCCGTCGGCATAGGTGAACCCCACCGCAAGCCGGTCGAAGCGCGAGAAATGCACCATCAGTGCGGCGCCGTTGCGATCCTCGGAACGATTGCCGACATCGGCCCGCAACCACAGGCTACCATCGCGATACCCCGTCGGCTCGCCGCTGCACGAAAAACGCAGCGCGGACATTGCATCGTCGGGCGCGGCCAGCGGTCCGACCGCGTGGCAGAGCGGCGCATTGATGTGCAGCGGCGTCGCCGCAGCGGGCACGGCCCAAAGCGCGGCAGCAAGCCACAGCAAAACAAGCGTCCAAGACGCCCGTCTCCGTCCGCGATTTTCCTCCGCCCCGATCATGCGATTCCCTTTAGCCCCCAATATCTTGGGAAAGCGTAACCGCCCAGCCCCGATCGCGCTGTGGCCGCAATCACTGGCGCGGCCGGTTGGCGGCAAGGGAGGCGCCCAGCCTCGGCTTCTCGCGCTCGGGTTCTTCAGGCGTTCGCTCCCTCAATCCGCGGGGAGATTGCCGCAATGCGAGGCGTCCTCGAGATCGTGCGACGGCTAGGCTATCAATATCCTATGGGTGATGAAGCCCGGGCGCGTCAGAACAAGGAAACGGGCAGGCCTAGCCGCGCCGGGCCAGACCATATTGCATCACGCCTTCGGGTCCGAACAAGCGGTTGCGCGCGTCGGGCTGCGCCGCCGCTGCGCGCAGCGCGTCCGCCCTCGGATCGTCGATCGGCCAGCGACCATCGTTCAGAAACGCGATCCACGCATCGATGGCGTATTCGATCGACGGGCAGGTGCCGCCGCGCCTTTGATGCCAGGCCCGCGTTTCGAGCCAGCGCTGCGGGATCTTCTGGCTGCCGTCCATTGCGATCTGGATCAGACGATGATCGAGCGCCGGGTTGGCGAAGCGATCGAGCAGCGCATCGGCATAAGCATTCAGGTCTTGCCCCGGCGCGGCGTCGATGGTCGGTGCGGCCTCCTCGCGCATCAGCCGTTCGACGAGCGGCCGGATAGCGGGATCGGCGACCGCCCGATGGACATGCTCATGCCCCGCCAGCAGTCCGATATAGGCCAGCGCCGAATGCGCGCCGTTGAGCATGCGCAGCTTCGCGGTTTCGTAGGGCGCTACGTCGGCGACCAGTTCCGCCCCCACCGCGTCCCAACGCGGACGCGGGCCAGCGAAATCATCCTCGATCACCCACTGGCTGAATGCTTCGGTGACCACCGCACCTTCATCGCGCACGCCCAGCACCGCCTCGACAGCCGCACGGTCGGCATTGGTCGTCGCGGGCACGATACGATCGATCATCGTCGCGGGGCATCGGCACGTCGCATCGAACCATAGGGCGACGTCTGGATGGTCGGTGGCGAGATATTGGCGCATCAGCGCGCGCAGCACTGCGCCATTATTCGCCAGATTGTCGCAGCTGAGCAACGTCAGGCCGGGCAATCCCGCCGCCTTGCGCGCCGCCAGCGCCGCCCCGACGAAGCGATAGAAGCTCGATGGCCCCTTTGCCGCGTCAAGATTGAGCTGGCCATCGGCGGTGCGCAGATAGCCCTTCTCGGTCACGGTGAAGCTGACGATATGCGTTGTCGGAGCAGCGAGGACGTCGATGACGGCCTGCGGTTCCTGCGCCGCGACGAGCACGCGCTGAACCGCCCCGATCAATCGAATTTCAGGTCCGGCAGCGGTCCGGCTGCTCACCGTATAAAGCCCGTCCTGCGGGCCAAGCTGTGCCGCGACATCGCCCGAACGCAGCGACACGCCAACGATGCCCCAGTCGCGATCGCCCGCGCCCATCGCATCGTCGGTATAAACCGCCTGATGCGCGCGGTGAAAGGCACCGATACCGAAATGGACGATCCCTGCCGCTTGCCGGCGACGGTCGTAAGCGGGCGCGCGCACGGCTGCCGGCAGCGCGGTTTGCGCCGACAGCCTCACAGCCGGTACGCGGCCTTGGCGAGATTGTAGCTGAGGTCGACCGCCAGCTCGGCCGCCTCCCATTCCTCCATGCGATGCTCGGCAACAAGCGCAGCGAGGAAGCCGCAGTCGATGCGCCGCGCGACATCGTGGCGCGCCGGGATCGAAAGAAAGGCGCGGGTGTCGTCGTTGAAACCGACGCTGTTGTAAAAGCCCGCCGTCTCGGTCGTCTGGGCGCGAAAGCGGCGCATGCCCTCGGGGCTGTCGTGAAACCACCAGGCGGGGCCAAGCTTCAGCGCCGGATAATGGCCCGCCAGCGGCGCAAGCTCGCGCGCATAACTGCTTTCGTCGAGCGTGAAGAGGATGATCGTCAGCCCCGCTTCATTGCCATAACGGGCGAGCAGCGGCCGCAGCGCCCGGACATAGTCGGTGCGCGTCGGAATATCGGCGCCCTTGTCGCGGCCATAATGCGTGAACAGCCACGAATTGTGGTTGCGCAGCGCGCCGGGATGGATCTGCATGACAAGGCCGTCGTCGCGGCTCATCCCCGCCATCACCGTCAGCATATGCGCGCGGAACAGCTCGGCGTCGGCGGCGCTGACGTCGGCGCGGGTAACGCGCACGAACAGCGCCTCGGCCTCCGCGTCCGACAGATCGGCGGTTGCCGCGGTCGGATGCCCATGGTCGGTCGAGGTCGCGCCCATGCCCGCGAAGAAGGCCCGGCGGTTGCGATGCGCGGCAAGATAGCCGGCATAGCTGAAGGCGTCTTCGCCCGATATATCAGAGAAGCGCGCGAGATTGTCGCGGAACCCTTCATATTCGGGATCGACGACCGGATCGGGGCGATATGCGGTGATGACGCGCCCGCCCCACTCGCCGCGCACATTGGCGTCCTTGATGACCCGATGATGATCGAGCGTGTCGAGCGGACTTTCGGTCGTCGCGATCACTTCGATTAGGTAGCGATCGAAAAGCGCGCGCGGCCGGAACGCATCGGTTGCCAGCGCCTCGGTGATCCGGTCATAATAATGGTCCGACGTTTCGGACGAGAATTGCACGTCGAAGCCGAAGGCTTCGGCGAAAACCCAGTCCATCCACATCCGCGAGGGGGTGCCGCGAAAGAGATGGTAATTTTGCGCGAACAGCCGCCAGCTTTCGCGCGGATCGGCGTCCGGATTGCCGATACCGAGCGCATCGAGCGCGATGCCCTGCGAATAGAGCATCCGGAACACATAATGATCGGGATGCAGCAGAAGTTCGGCGGCATTGCCGAACGGCGCATTGCCGGCGAACCATGACGGATCGGTATGCCCGTGCGGGCTGATGATCGGCAGGTCGGCGACCTCGGCATAAAGGCGGCGCGCGATGGCGCGCGGAACCGGGTCCGACGGAAAGAGCCGGTCGGGATGGAGGGAGAGCGGCCGCGTCATCGGCGTCTAGACCTCGACGCGATCGAGCCGCGGCGACAGCAGATGCACCGCGAGTAGCGCAATGAAATAGGCGCTGGCGCAGATGCCGAACAATATCTGATAATTATTGTTCGTCGTCTCGAGGATGTAGCCGGTGAACAACGCCATACTCATCCCCCCGATCGCGCCGACCGTGCCGCCGATCCCGACCACCGACCCCACTGCGCCGCGCGGAAATATGTCCGACGGCAACGTATAGAGATTGGCGGAAAAGGCCTGATGCGCGGCTGTCGCGAGACCGATGATCAGGACCGCGGTCCACACGCTGTCGATATCTTGGGCGAAATAGACGGGCACGACGCAGCAGGCACAGACGAACATCGTGAACTTGCGCGCGAAATTGGGGGTGCGCCCCGCCTTGATCAGCCGCGAGGACATCCAGCCGCCCGCGATGCTGCCGAAGTCGGAGATGAGATAGATGGCGGCGAGCGGCAGACCGAAGGTCTTGAGGTCCATGTCGTAGCGTTCGAACAGATAGCCCGGCAGCCAGAAAAGAAAGAACCACCAGATCGGGTCGATGAAGAATTTGCCGAGCGCATAGGACCATGTCTCGCGAATACCGAGCAGGCGGCCCCAACCGATCGGCGTCACCGGGTCGGCCGGGTCTTGCTGAATCCAGGCGCGCTCGCCTTCCGACAGCTTCGGATGCTCGTCGGGATGGCGATAGATCAGCCACCACGCGATCAGCCACAGCACCCCGAACAGGCCGGTGACATAAAAGGCCACGCGCCAGTCGAACATCAGGACGAGGAAGGGAACGAGCAGCGGCGTGACGATGGCGCCGACATTAGCCCCGGCGTTGAACAGCCCGATCGCAAAGGCGCGTTCCTTTTGCGGGAACCAGTCGGTGACGGCCCGGATACCCGCCGGAAAGTTCCCCGATTCGCCGATGCCCAGCCCGAACCGCGCGAGCGCGAATTGCGTCACGCTCGACGCCAGACCATGCGCCATATGGCTGATCGTCCAGATGATGATCGCGACGGTGTAGCCGATGCGGGCGCCGACCATGTCGACGATGCGCCCGAAGCCGATGTAGCCGACGGCATAGGCGACTTGGAACCAGAAGACGATGTTCGCGAAGTCGCCTTCGGTCCATCCCATTTCCTGTTGCAGCGTCGGCTTGAGGACGCCGATCATCTGCCGATCGACATAGTTGATGGCAGTGGCAAGAAACAGCAGGCCGACGATCACCCAACGATAGCGTCCGACATTGGGCTGCGGCGGCGCGCCTCCCTCTGCGATTGCCTGTGCCATTTCTCTCTCCCTTTTCCTGCCTTCTAGAGGCTTTCGATGCGGCAGCCGACGCGGATTTTTCCGTCGAACAGTGCTTCGGCGGTCTGACCCGCCCGGATTTCATGGACGCCGGTGATGGCGCCTGCCGACACCCATGTTCCCGGCGCAATGGGGATGCCGCGGGCGCGCAAGGTGCGGGCGAGGAATGCCGCCGACCCGAAAGGCCCGTCGAGCATCGTTTCCATCGTCGCCGCGCCGACCTGCGCGCCGTCGATGAACATCGCGACGGGCATGCGGATCAGATCGGCGTCGCGCCAGTCGGCGATCGGCGGACCGAGTACGAGCCCCTTGTTGTTGCCGTAATCGGACGCGGTAACTGCGGGGCCGTGCAGGTTGATTTCGGCGAAAGGAGAACTCGCGATCTCGATTCCGGTGCGCACCTCGTCGATGCAGTCGCGAATCGTATCGGCGTCATAATCACCGTCGCCGACGGCGCCGAAGCGCAAAAGGATTTCGGCCTCGGCTGCGGCGAATCCCGGCACGAAGACCGGCATAACGGGCCGGTCGCCCGCCGATCCGTCGCGGATTTCGTCGCTGAATATCGGCCCGGTCAGACGATTGCCGCCATAGCGGCCAACGAGCTCGGCCGCGATCCGCCCCACCTTCCAGCCACCGATTTGCCGCCCGTCGAGCCGGATCGCATGATCCTGGATCGCATAGGCGTCGGCTAGGCTGTCCGGCATGACGCCGGGATAGGAGGTAAGCGGTGTCTTTTTGGCGCGCGCGGCGAGAAGCGCCTGGGCCACATTTTCCGCTTCGCTGTTCGCGCTCATCTTTGTCATTTCCCTCTTCCGGCTTTCGCTCTAAAAGACACCGGTGTCAAAAGCAAGCGAATAGCCGCCGACCCGGTTGATTTCGGCGCCATGAACGCTCACTAGGTGGGAAATGGTGCCGATCTGCGGAACATCCGGCGGGGCAGCGAGCGGAGTGCAGACAATATGCCAGCGACGAAGGGCGGACAGGGTACGAAGCAGCCGACGATCAACGACGTCGCGGCGCTTGCCGGCGTGTCGAAAAAGACCGTCAGCCGCGTCATCAACCGGTCCGAATTCATCGCCGAAAAGACACGCAAGGCGGTTCAGGAAGCGATCGAAACCCTGGGCTTCGTGCCCAATCCGCAGGCGCGCGCCCTCGCCTTTCGGCGCAATTTCCTGATCGCGCTTCTGCACGACAATCCCAATGCCCAGACGGTGCTGAATTTTCAGCAGGGCGTGCTCGACGCGATCAAGGACAGCGACCTGGCGCTGCTCGTCCGCCCGGTCGATCGCGGGTCCGACCGGATGCTCGAGGATGTCCGCGTCTTCCTGGAAAAGCAGCGCCCGATCGGCGCGATGCTGCTCCCGCCCATTTCCGAGAATGATGCGCTCGCCGCTCTGTGTAGCGAATTGGGGGTGCGCTATGTTCGCGTCGGCTCGGCGCCGCTCGACGATGCCGCGCATTGCGTCTCGTCGAACGACCGCGAAGTCGTGGCCGAAGCGGTGCGCAAGCTGATCAGCCTCGGCCATCGCCGCATCGGCTTCGTGCGCGGCCCTGTCGGGTTCCGGTCGGCCGCCGAGCGCGAGGAGGGTTTTCACGCGGCCCTTCGCGAAGCCGGCCTGACGTTGCCGCCCGATTATTTCGCGCCGGGTAATTATCGCTATGCGGCGGGGGTCGAGGCGGGCGAAAAGCTGCTGTCGCTCGCCGAACCGCCAACTGCGCTCTTCTGCTCGAATGACGAGATGGCGGCCGGGGTTATGAGCGTGGCGCACGGCAAGGGCATCGCGGTGCCGGGCGACCTGTCGATCATCGGGTTCGACGATTCGCCGACTGCCACGCATATCTGGCCTGCGCTGAGCACCGTCCGCTGGCCGATCCGCGAAATGGGCGCGCGCGCCGCGCGAACGCTGGTCCCCGATTTTCTCGACGGGGCAGCGCGCACCGCAGCGGCCGACGAAAGCCCGGTGCTCGCGTCCACCTTTGTCGAGCGCCAGTCGGTCGCTCCTCCCACCACAGCCTGAGCCTTCCGGCGGATGGCAGAGAGAAACGCGCATATGACACCGGTAACCGCTATCAGGATCGCGCCCGAGGACAATGTGGCCACGCTGTTGGCCGACGCCGCGGCGGGCGACAGCGTCGCCGTCGATGGCGGGCGGATCGTCGCGGCGAACGCCATTCCGCGCGGGCATAAAATCGCTACCGCGGCTGTAGCGCGGGGCGACGCGGTGACCAAATACGGCTTTCCGATCGGGCGCGCCTCGGTCGCGATCGAAGCCGGCGACCATGTTCACAGCCATAATCTGGCGACTGCGCTCACCGCCGACACCGCCCCCCTTCCCATGTTCGCGCAGACCGATTCCAGGTCCGTCCGCGGCGCGGACCGCGCCTTCCGCGGCTATCGGCGCGCCGATGGCCGGGTTGGGACACGCAATGAGATCTGGATCATCCCGACCGTCGGCTGCGTCGGCAATCTCGCCGAACGGGTCGCGCGGATTGCGGCGACAAAACACGCCGGAAGCGTCGATGGCATCCACGCTTTCAAACATCCTTTCGGCTGTTCGCAACTTGGCGACGACCTTTCGCACACGCGTGCGCTGCTGGCCGGGCTGGCGCAGCATCCCAATGCCGGGGGTGTCCTGATCGTCGGCTTGGGATGCGAGAATAATCAGCTCGGGGCGTTGATCGAATCCATTCCCGCAGCGAGGCGGACGCATATTCGCAGTCTGGCCGCCCAGTCGGTCGAGGACGACGAGGCGGCCTGCCTGTCGCTGATCGAGGAACTGGTCGGCATCGCGGGGCGGGCCGAACGGAGCGAAGCGCCGCTTTCCGAGCTCGTCCTCGGGGTCAAATGCGGCGGGTCGGACGGCATGTCCGGATTGACCGCCAATCCGCTGGTCGGCCGTACGGGCGACAGCATTGCGGCATCGGGCGGGCGGGTGATCCTGACCGAAATTCCCGAAATCTTCGGTGCCGAGCCCATGCTGCTGAGCCGCGCGGCAGCGCGCGACGTCTTCGATCGCGCGGTGGCACTGATCGACGACTTCAAGGCCTATTTCGTACGCCATGGCGAACCGGTGAGCGAAAATCCCTCGCCGGGGAATGTCGCGGGCGGCATCACGACGCTTGAGGAAAAGTCGCTTGGCGCGGTTCAGAAGGGCGGCAAGGTTCCGCTGACCGATGTGCAGCGCTATGGCGGTCAGGCGACGCGCCCCGGCCTGACCCTGCTCGAAGCGCCCGGCAACGATGCCGTGTCGTCGACAGCATTGACCGCGGCCGGTGCGACGCTGATCCTGTTCACAACGGGCCGCGGAACGCCGCTCGGCTTTCCCGCCCCGACGCTCAAGATCGCATCCAACACCGCCCTCGCCGACCGAAAGAGCGGCTGGATCGACTTCGATGCCGGCCGGGTGCTCGACGAAGGCTTCGATGGCACCGCCGACGTGCTGCTCGATCTGGTGATCGATACGGCATCGGGTCGCCCCACGCGCTCGGAGATCAACGGCGAACGCGATATCGCGATCTGGAAATCGGGCGTTACGCTCTAGGGTCAGCTCAGCGCCGAGAAGCGGAAATTCCGGAAACGCGCCTGCCCCGACCCCGCTGCGTACAGCCCCGGGCGCAGCATCAGAAAGCCGCCACGGACATTGTGGTGATAACCTGACACCTCCATCCCGCGATCGAAGCGGGTCCAGCTTTCGCCACCGTCGCCGCTGGTGTCGAAGGTGACGATATGCGCATCGTTGGTAACCCGCAGGCGCATCCGGCAGCCATGCGGATTGACGGGCCGAGCCCGTTCGATCCCATATTGATGCGTCACGAAGCGGTCGGCATCGAAACCCAGTCCGCAATAGAGACGCTCGTCGTAAAAGAGGAGCAGGCCCGCCGTCACGCCAGGGTCGATATCGATATCGCATTCGAAGCGGTAGGACCGGTCGCCCGCGATTAGGAGCAGCGGCGATGAATCGGACGGCGCCCGCCCGCGCGCCGCAAGGTGCAACGGCGGCACGCGCGCGCTCGTCGGGTGCGGGCTTGAAGAAATTCCATTTTGCGCCGAGCGCCAGCGACGTGAAATCGTCCGACAATGCCATGCCATGCGGACCGGCAACGCCGCCGCGCGGCTTCGCGAGCGGCCGCGACAGGTCGCCCCCTGTCATCCGCGGCCAGCCATCGGCGGTCCATTCAACGGGATCGAGCAACGTCTGGCGCCCCAGCGTCCCGAAGTCCTTCTCATAGCCGTGATAGACGCTCCACCAGTCGCCGCCCGGCCCCTCGACGAGCGTCGCATGCCCCCGCGACCACCACGCCTCGTCACGCGAAATGGTGCGCACGATCGGATTAGCAGGGCAGTTTTCCCATGGCCCGTGGATCGAAGGAGCCCGCGCTGCGATCACCATATGACCCGTGGGCGGTCCCGCGGTGCCGCCCACCGCGGTGATCAGATAGAAATAGCCGTCGCGGCGCACGATCTTCGGTCCCTCGGGCGAAAATCCTTCGACGACCCAGTCGGCGGGGTAGCGCCAGGGATCATAGACATGTTGGGGTTGGCCGATCCGCGATAAGCCATCGTCCGACAGTCGCACGCGGTCGCCGCTCGACAGGAACAGCCAGCGCGAACCATCCTCGCCGACGGCATGTCCGGGGTCGATATGATCGGGCAGGTCGAGGTCGACGGGATCCCTCCACGGACCCTCGATGTGGTCGGCCCAGATCACCCAGCTCGTGTTCGGTCCCTTGGTCGGAATGTAGAGAAAATAACGGCCGTCATGCTTGCACAGCTCGGGCGCCCAGACCGATCCGATATTGCGGGTGAGCGCCGGGCCGACGGGGCGCCAGTTCACCAGATCGCGCGAATGCCAGATGACCAGGCCGGGATAGGAATCGAAGGTTGAAAAGGTCATGTAATAGTCGTCGCCGTCCTTGAGGATCGACGGATCGGGATGGTCACCCGCCATGATCGGGTTGAGGAAGTGGCCGTCGCCGCGATCGGCGCGGCGCTGCCCATCGGCACCCCGCCCCCATTGCGGCTCCGATGCCGGGTCCGCATGCGTCGACATGGCCCGCGCCTTGCCCGGCGCCGGACCGAGCCCGGCCGCCAACAGGCCGGCGCCCACCATTTTGAACAGGTCGCGGCGATCGGTCACAGGCATCCTCCTCTTGCGCCAAAGAAATAGGCCCGGCCCTCGCGCGCGAAGACCGGGCCTATTTCCGGGACTAATTCTGATGGATCACATCTTGAAGCGCGCGCCGAACAGGATGGTGCGGCCAAAATGATTATTCTCGTAATTCCGGTCAGCATCGAAATCGGTGTAGCGATAGCGATAGGTGTCGAGCAGATTATTGCCCTCGACCGACAGTTCGACCCAATCGGTCAACTTGTACCGGATCGAGGCGTCCATGTTCCACGTCGCGCCATAGCCTTCGAAGACGTTGCCGGTGCCGCTGTTCGCATCGATGTAGCGGCTGCGATAGCTGGCCGACACGCGCGCGCTGAAGGCGCCGTCGTCGTAATAGAGCGTGCCGTTGTAGGCGCGCTTCGACACGCCAAAGAGCGTCGCCGAGCGCACCGCATTGACCAGCGCCCCACCCGGGACCACCGCCGGCCCCTGAACATTATAATCTGCGTCCGAACTGATGAAGGTCGCGTTCGCAAGCACCCCGAAGTGGCTGATGAAACCACCGCTGGTGAAGGCGCTGAACGGAACCTGCGCAGCGAGTTCGACGCCTTTCAGCGTTGCCCCGGCCCCGTTAACGTTGGCAGTGATCGTATAGATCTGATTGGGATCGAAATTGAGGAAAGCCGGCGAACTCGGCGGGATCGCGTCCTTCGGCAGGCCGGTGGATGCAAAGCTGGCGCTGAAGGCCTGGCTGATCGGGAAGCTTTCAACCTTCTTCACGAAACCGGCGATCGACAGAACCGCCTGCGGCGCGAAATACCATTCGACACCAAGGTCGAAATTGGTCGCCCGATAGGGATCGAGCTGCGGGTTGCCATAGCTGATCTTGTAGTTGAAGCCGTCGATCGAGCCGCCTGGCGTCAGATTGCCGAGGGTCGGACGCGTGATGACCTTGGCGATCGCACCGCGGATAATCACGTCGCGGCTCGGGTAGAGCGCCACGTTGAACGACGGCAGCCAGTCGTCATAGGTGCGATCGACCGTGACGGTCGTTCCCGACAGGACGCCGGTCGACGATTGCGCCGTATGCGCATAGCGGATGCCGGCATTGCCCGCATATTCGAGCCCGAACAATTCGCCCTTGGCATCGAACTCGATATAGCCGCCCGATACGGTTTCCTGGACCGCACGCGTATTGCCCGTGTCCGGATTGGCGGTGCGGCTGTAAAGCTGGGTGAAGTCCGTGGCCGCAGGGAAGGACGGGATAAGCCACTGGGTCGTCGTTCCCGCCGGCTGACCCGCCTTGCCGAGCGTGAACAGTTCGGCAAGCTGCGAGGTGACCGGGAAGCCGTAGACGGCAGTCGGCCCAAAGACTCCCGACGCCGAGCAGGTCAACGTACCCAGAACGCGGTCGACCCCGCCGTTGCCGCAAACCGCCGTGTCGCGGGTGAAGGCGACCGCATCGAAGTTGAAGCGGCGCCACATCGCGCCGGCCTTGACCTGAAAACCGTCGGTCACGTCCCATTCGGTACGGAGCTGGGCGGTCTTGAAGCGGTTGGTGACGTTCGAGGGACGATCGCGAATTTCGGCGAGCTGGAAATTCGCCGGATCGGTTACGCTGGTGCCGAAGGTGAGCACCGGGTGCTTCATGTCGCTGTAGTCGTAGGAATAGCCCTGCGCATCGCGGTCGTCGAACACGACGGTCGTTTCGACGGGAATGTCGGCGTCAGACTTCGACAGGCCGCCCAGAACGGTGAAGCGGAAACGGTCCGAAACATCCTGGTCCCAGCTTCCGCCGAACTGATAGAATCTCGTCTTCGACTGACGCAGATAATGTTCGGTGCGCACCCACGCATCGTTGAGCGTCGCCGAGATCATGTTGCCGTTCGAGTCATAGACGGGATCGACGACGTTGATCGACCGCTCATTCGAACGCAGCAGCACTTCACCCCATTTTTCCTCGCGATCTTCGCGGAAGCGCGAATAGAGGGCGTCGAGCGAAATCCGGGTGCTTTCGGTCGGTTCGAACTGGATCGAACCGGTCAGGCCGAGGCGTTCGCGGCGGTGTTCGATCTCGCCATAGCGCGGGATGCGCGGATGAAATGCGAGAGCCGCCGCGTCGCACGCTGCACCAGAGACATAGGTGCCGCCGCTGTTCGGGGCCGTCCAGCAATTGGTACCATCGACCGAGTCGAAACGCGCCTGCGCCCAACGCACGCTATTGTTGCCGAGTTCAAGCGTATTGCCCTTCGAATAGGCTGCGGAAACCGAGGCGCCAAAGGTGCCCGCATCGTTGCGCCAGCTGAGCAGCCCGGCGACACGCGGCCCCAGATCCTTCGACAGGTCGTTGTAGGAACCGACGACCGACAGCGCGCCGTGCAGCCCGGCCTTGCCGCCGAGCGGATTGCCGGTGTTGAGATCGACCACCGCGCCGAGCGACCCTTCGTCGAGCGAGGCTTCGGCGGTCTTGTGGACGACGATGCTGCTGAAAAGCTCCGATGCGAAGACATTGAAGTCGAAGGCGCGATCGCGATTGGCCGAGGCGCCGTCGGTCGAGGTGGCGACGGTTTCCAGGCCATTCAGCCGAACGCGGGTGAATTGCGCGCCCAGACCGCGCACAGTGATTGCGCGCCCTTCGCCGCCGTCGCGCTGGATCGAGATGCCGGGAATGCGCTGAAGCGATTCTGCAAGATTCTGATCGGGAAATTTGGCGATGTCTTCGGCCACGATCGCGTCGACCGCCGCCACCGAATCGCGCTTGACGTTGAGCGCCGCCTGCAGCGACTGGCGAAAGCCGGTCACGACAATCTCGTTGCTTGCCGCATCGTCGGCAGCGCCCGCATCTGCTGCGTCCTGCGCCCAGGCCGGCGTCGCGACCAGCACCGCAAGCGAAACCCCCGAAGCCAGCCTGACCAGAGTGCGGTCGCCCCGCGCGTTATGAAAAGCCATCGTCATCCTCCCTTTTCGCAGCGCATTCCTGCCTTTGGCAAGGAATGACACCGGTTACTTTCGTCGACGTGCAAAATCGGATCGACTGCACGTCCCCTGCGATAGAGAGTTGCGGATTGGCCGCCGTCATTGCGGTCGGCCCAAGCGCCCTCTCCCCAAAATATGTTCTTGACCGGTTTAGGTAACCGGTGTCAAAAATGATTGAAGCAAGCAGCGGTCTATGTCAAGACCCAATGCGAAGGAGAGATGCCATGTCGAAAAAACTGTGGATTGCCGCGCTGTTTCTGGCCGCGGCCGTACCCGGAGGCGCCGCGATGGCGGCCCAGTCGCAGGCAATCGCCTTCCCCGGTGCGGTCGGACCGGCTGCTGCGACTCCGGGGGGACGGGGCGGAAAAATCCTTCGCGTCACGACGCTCGCCCCCGACGGTCCGGGGTCGCTGAAGGCCGCGATCGAAACGCCGGGCCCGCGAATCGTCGTGTTCGAAGTCGGCGGCGTGATCGACCTCGGCCGCAGCACCCTGACCATCGACCAGCCCTATCTGACGATTGCCGGCCAGACGGCCCCCGGGCCCGGCATCACGATCATTCGCGGCGGCATCGACGTGAAAGCGCATGATGTCGTAATGCGCCACCTGCGCATCTATACCGGCGTCGACGGACAGTCGAAGCGCAGCGGCTGGGAAGCCGATGCCTTCTCGACGGTCGCCGCGCACGATGTCGTGGTCGATCATTGCACCTTTTTGTGGGCCCTCGATGAAAATATGTCGGCATCAGGCCCGCGCTTCAAGGGCGCGACGGTCGCCGAATGGCGCGACGGGACCAGCCGCAATGTGACCTTTTCGAACAATCTGGCGGCCGAGGGGCTGGCCGACGCCAGCCACCCCAAGGGCGAGCATAGCAAGGGGTCGCTGATCCATGACAACACCACGGGCATCGTCTTCTATCGCAATGTCTGGGCGCACAATGTCGAACGCAATCCGCTGATCAAGGGCGGCGCGCAGGCGCTGATGATCAACAATCTGATCTACGATCCGGGCCACCGCGCAGTGCACTATAATCTGATGAACCTTGAATGGGTCGGCCACGACTATGTGACGGGCGAGATCACCGCGATCGGCAATGTCATGCGCGGCGGCAATCATACCGACGAGGGGCTGCCCTTTCTGATGCTCGGCGGCGATGGCGACCTGCGCTTCTATGGCCGCGACAATATCGCGGTCGACCGCCACGGCAACGCGCTGCC
>NZ_MEFH01000104.1:0-18931 GCF_001725095.1 Sphingopyxis sp. SCN 67-31
ACCTGGCTCATATCCGTCCTTAAGCTCGCTCACACGAGCACGCTTATGAGCGCGCGAAACCTCAACCTACAACACGGCCCTCACCGGACGGGTACGGAGGGGGTGCCTATTGCACGCTGATCCTCATGGGCCATGCAGGAGCGTAGAAGCGGGCCTTGGCTGCGAGGTTGGGTATCTGCGATTGCCGGCACGAAGTCGCCACCGGACATGCGCCGAGGCTGACCCACTGTCCTCCGACCGATAAAATCAGCCCGAGGCGAGCGCCACTTCTCTCGCCACTGTCTTGGAATAGGCGAGACCCAGATCGAGCCAGTGCGTCACGACATAATATCGGCCTTCCTCGTTGGCGCGATACATTGCGAGAAGTTTTTTGGTTCGAGGCCTCGTGAGGCTCGCGGGAATCTTTTTTGCAGCAGCTCGTCGGATGTCCTCGCTTCCGGTCAAGAGCAGCGACAACAGCTGGTCATTCGAAAGTGATGCAAATTCCGTCGCAGCGACAAGGTCGATCAATCGGGCCTTCATCGCGTCGGCCATCGTCTGTTCGAGCAACCCGACGAAGTCGCTCTTCGCAAACCTCAGGATCAAGCGGGCTGCCTCATCAAAGGTCTTGTGATGATCTCCATCTGGGGCGGGGCGTCGAGTGAACATCGAGGTCATCGCTAGACGCGGAATATCCTCGGCGCCGCCAAGCGCTTTCAGATAGGCAATCACCGACGCCGTTGGGGCGGAGCGATGGCGGTCTATTACGTTTCGCACGAGGTCCAGATCGGCGGGTTCGCGTTGATCAGCTACGATATCGAGCGCCTCGACGATAAGTTCGCGCTTCTTCGATGCGTCTGGATCTGTCGAAAGCATCAGACTGGTGAGGAAGCTGTGTCGCTCTGGCGGAACCCCTTCAGGCCAATGCTGTTTGAAGTAATGCGCGAAGCCATCCTGCAGGTCTGCTCTCAGAGTTTCTCCATAATTGCCGATGCGGCGGGCTGCGAGCATGCGATATGCCGCGTCCCGGTGGTCCGGCACAGCAAAAAGTGCCTCCAGGGCGGGGACCGCCATATGCCGCATGCGAGCGCTGCGATACGTTTCGAACAAGGGCAGACCCGACGTATCCCTGGACCGCAGCAGGAAACCTGTCGGGCGCTTGGAAAAGGTAAGGATTTTCCTTGCCTCGTCGAGCGACACCGCTTGGCCGAATTTTTCTTCTGCATGCAGGGCGGCGAGGCGAACGCTCGCGGCGTCATCTTCTCTTGCGCGGCCGATCGTATCGAGATCAATCAGGTTGCGCCGACTCAAAATGTCGATGGCTCGAGCTCGGATTTCGGATGAGCGATGATCGAGCGCTGCCTTTAATTCCGCCGAATCGAGGCTTTCCAGCACGGAGGTAATGCGCGCGAGCAGGCTGGGATCGAAACTCTCAAAAGAGGTCGATAGCAGATAACGCGCAGCCCGCAATTCGTCGGAGCGGAGCAGGATCGCAGCGATCGCCTGCTGCGCGAGCGCGACGGTATCCTTATGACCCTTGTCTGCCTCAGTCATGATGGCCGGCACGTCGATGGTGCGCCCGAACTCGCGCAGATAGCGAAGAGCCATAGCGCGCACCGACGGCTTCGTTTCGTCGTTGAGCCACAGGCTCTCGACCATCGTGTCGCTGATGAAAGTCAGCCTGTCCATCGGCTGACGTAAGAGCTGAAGCGCCCGGAATGCCCCGGACCGAATGTTTGACGGGGCGAAGACCGTGAGGCTCTCAAGTAAGTCGGGTTGTTCCGCACTCGCTTCCTTCAGCCATGTCCAGATCGGTGTGTTCTCTTCCTCGAGTTCGATAAGGCCGACGGCCAGCAACCCTTCCCGTTCGAGGGCGGAGTATGTGTAATCATCGCGGGCGGCATAGAGAATGTTGGCGTCATGGACGCCAACCACCAATCTGTCGTTCCCAACTGCGCCGGCGGTTGCCGAAATCAGCCGCAGGCGGGCCACGTCTTCGGCCGCAAGAGCCTCGTTGCCGCACATGGCCTCAGCCGTCGAGACAAGAAAATCGGCTTCAAGCACGTCGGGCCTTATGGCCACGGTACGGGCAGACACGATGCTCTCACTTGTCGGCGCAGCGATCGTGGTGCGCTCCGGCTTGGCTTCTGCGGAAGGCTCCTCGGTGAGAAGCCGGATCGTATGCGAAGCGAGAAACTCACGCACTTTTGCTGCAAAATCTTGGGCCGTACTGAAATTGCCGTAGAGGAAGTCCTTGGAGTCCCGAAGCGACTCCTGGAACTGAAGAACCTTGGTCAGTTCCTTGCCCGGGTCGCGAAGCTGGACGGGATCGATCACCTTGAAGAACATAGCCATCGAAGGGCTCTGTGTTTCCGCAAACCTCAGTCGCGAAAGCTCGAACTCTTCCTGAAATCCCGAAGTGTAGGGTCCGTCGACCGATGGCCGCGAACCCCAGCTCGTCCACATCGCGCCTATGAAGAGCTCGCACAATTCCATCTCGGCATTGATGATCGCCTGGGGTCGTCCCTGTCCGGAGAGCGTTTCTTCCCAGCCGTAAAGTTCGAGCCGTCCGCCAAGCGGTTTCGCTACTGAACGGTTGACCTCTTTCGCCGCTTCAAAAGCTGCTTCACGCTCCGGGCCCAATCCTCCGGGAGATGCGATGAACGCACGAATAAGTTTGATGTTCATGCGCGGCGTTGAGCCACGACACTCGGTTCATCGCAAGCGAATTTATGGTTATTGCGCCTGGATGATCACATGTGTTCTCAAAGAAGGTGCGTCCCTGTTACTGTTGGTTCCCGAGACCCGCGCTCGGGCGGTCCAAGTTGTTCCCTTTCACGCGTACGGGACGCATTCGTTGCGTAGAATAAAGGCGTCGACCATATACAAGGCGACCGGAAGCTTGTGTGCCGCGCAGATTCTGCTCGGGCAAACAAGGATTGAAAAGACGGTGCGATACCTTTGCATCGATGTCGAAGATGCTTTGACCTTGGCGAAAGGCATCGAAGTCTAACCAGCAAATCGCTGTATCCCAGAGAGCGAGCGATCTAGCTCGTGGCGGAATGTCCACTTTCTTTGTTTGACACTCAAAAGCTGACCGTCGGCAATCGGCCAGTACTGGTTCCGGTATCGCCCAGAAAAAGCGCTTGGCCGTCATGGATGCGCGCCCCTTTCCACGCCCGGAGTCCGACCCGCAACCACCCCGCACTAATTCGGGTTGCGGCAGACGAATAATCTGCGGAGAAGCATCTGGGAAGGAGAGGGTGGGGCATGACGGTGCAACATAATGTCTTGATCGTCGACGATCATCGTATCACCCAAAGCGGTCTGCGATTCCTTTTTGGCTCGCTCGACCGCTTCGTCGTTGTCGACGCGCTTGATTGCGGCGCCATGGTCAATGCTTTCGTACAGTCGCAACCGGTCGACCTGGTTATCCTCGATCTCAACTTGCCCGACGTGCGGGGTATAAATGTTCTCGCCGAGATCGTGGGATCGCGCGACATGACGGTTATCATCTTGACTGGTGAAACGAACCTTGCCGAGATTCATTCGGCGCTCAAACTGGGCGCGCGTGCTGTCGTGAGCAAATCGGACCCGCTCGATCACATTGTCACCGCCTGCGACGCAGCGCTGGCGGGCGAGGTCTATATTTCGCCGCATATCGAGGAAGCGCTAGGCAAGTTTCAGCAAGCCCCGGTTGCGCTGTCTTCGCGGCAGATGGCCATCCTCCACTATCTGGCGCAGGGTGAGACAAACAAGGAGATCGCCTATCGTCTTGCGATCGCGCCCCCGACCGTATCTTTCCATATCGCCGAACTGCGGCGCAAGCTCGACGTCCCGCATAACCGCAGGATCGTCGAGCGCGCGAATGAGTTAAACCTTCTCTGACGCTGCCATGAGCAGGGGATGGCGCAACAGTTCACGGCAAACGGGCTTAATCGCCACCATCGTGACAAGCTGGCCGAGGCGCCCGCGCGTGACTGTGCTGTCATCATAGGTCACGGCGAGGACCGGTTTTGTTTCGCTGTCCGATGCGGCCAACCCCAGCTCGAAATCGCTGCGTTGGTCGAAGTCGAGAACCGTCCATTCTGTCAGGCCCGCGTGCAATTCGTCCGTTGAGATCGGCGTGACGGCAGGGGAGGCCGCAGGGAGGGTTATCCGGATTTCGGTGCCGTGGCTTGTCGATGAACAGATTTCGAGGGTTCCCCGAAGCATTTCGATGATGCGCTTGGCCGACCCGAAACCGGAGCCGGTTCCCTCCGTGGTTTCGTTTCCTCGGAGGCGCGCCCTGCCTCCGCTGTTCAAGGCGGCCATTATGTCCGCAGGCATTCCGCTGCCGGTGTCACTGATTGTGATTATGGCACGGCCCGCGTCGAGCGCGAGGGTAATGCGGGCTCCGCCGGTCTGGGTATATTGGTAGCAATTGCTCAGCAGATTTGCGAGCGCGCGCATCAGGAGCGGTTTGTCCGAAATGATCATGACGTCATCCGCAACGCTGACCTTCAGTGTCAGCTTTTTGTTCGCGAAGGGCGTCTTGAACATCATCGTCAGCGGCTCGATCAACGCCTGGCCGCGAAAGGCACCGAGTGCGACGAATTCAGCATCGCCCGCGGCGATGTTGGCGCCGGAAATGGTCGTCGTCACGATTTCGTTCAGATAATCGGCGGAGCTTTCGAGCATCTCTATCAGCGCCGGGTCGCCGCCCGGCGTTTCCTGCCGCTTCAGAACCGCGACTGCGCTGTTGAGCGCCAGGATAACCTGCCGGCTGTCGTGGCCCGACGCATGAAGCAGCGCATTCTGACTATGTACGGTTTCGAGCGCATAGGCTTTTTCTTCAGCCAGCCGCGTCGCCCGTTCGCTGATTTCGAGGCGTTCGCCAAGCGACTGCGCATAATTGGCGTCGGCTACCAGCTTCTCCCGTTGGATCTTCTTGAGGTTCAGTCCGAGCGCCAGCGTTACCATGATCGATTCGAAGAGCCCAACGGGCCCGGAGAGGTGCCAATTGATCGGCAACCAGGTGAAGAAGCCCATCGACGCGATCGCGGCATAGAAAATGAACAGCGCGAGGCTGGCCCAGCCTATGAAGAGGGGCCAGAGCTGGGAGCCAAGCTGCCTCATGGCCGCATAGCCCACGAAAGGCAGGAATAACGCCACCCCGACCGTGACGATCCATCCGGACAGGTGGAGAAAAAAGCGAACCTCGGCGGGGTAGAGGGATAGGCCGGGCTGGACCAGCATGACAGCGACGGCGAACAGGATGAGCGCCTTCAGGGTGAGGTCGCTCCTGGGGAAGTTGTCCGCAGTCTTCACGAAACTTCGGCAAAACTGGGCCATCGCGGCCGCAAATCCGCATTTGAAGAAATCTTCGACGGCGACGCCGGTCAGCGGCTTGTCGTACAGGAAGAATATGGTGATGTAGCCCTCGGAATGGACCGTGTTGAGCGCAAAAAAAGCTTCCGCGACGGCCAGCCAGAGAAATTCTTTGAAGCCCGTGATCGAGAAGAAGAGGAAATTGAGGAGCAGCAGCGTCAGCGCGCCGACGACAACGCCCGACACCATCGAAATATTGGCTCGCCGGTCCTTGAAGAAGGTCCCATAGGTCTCGATGCGGAGCGGCATATAGGTCGAATTTTCGGAAACAAATTCGATAACGACCAGCTTTTCTTGGCGCGGGGCAAGCACAAGCTCGGAGCTGAACGCCTGGTAGGTCCCGAGATTTTGCCGCGCGACCTGCGGATCGGTGGCATCGACGACCAGAGCGAGCGCACGACCTTCAGCTTCATAAAGCCGGAAGTGTTTGAGCGACCCGCGGCCGGTGGTCAGAATCCAGCTTCCCTGCGCGTCGCTTGCATTGCGAACTTTCAGGAGAACGACGGTCCGGGTGCCCGGGGGGCCGAAGTGGATCGTCGATCCCTTTATATGCTGCAGCGGACCGCCGAGAATCGCTTCCAGTTGCGGCGTCCTTGCGACGCCGGGGCGCTTCGCGAACCGAACAAACGAGGCGAGTGCGGGTGCATCTTCTCCAGCCCTGAGATCGAGCAGCGGCAATTTGTCGGAGTTTGCGCGCGCCGGTTGAGCGGCCAGCAGGCAAAAGAACCCAAGGATCGCGTATAAGATCTTCATTATCACCCCCGCCGCCGGGCGGGGACCGAACGCTTATCTGCGTCCAACGGGCGCACGCACAGGTTCGCCCAAGACAAGTTCAACCCACCCCCCGGTGATCTGTCACCCGTAACGGCCAGACACCTCGGTGCAAGCACCGCGGCAACGGTCCGTCGCAAATTTACCCTAAATAACATTGGGTAGACGTCCCGCCGTCCATGCCACTAGTCATCGCACGCAAAGCCGATGGGTATTTTTTGCCCGAACGGCTGGGGGCGCAAATTTTCGAGGCGGGGCGAATGAGCCGGAGAGCGTAAATGCTCTCCGGTGAACCCCTTGCCTTGCCTGCAACGTCAATGGGGGACTCCAGAATATGTCACGCATCTCGAAATCTCGCCTGCTCGCCACCAGCGCGGTCGTCGGCCTCGCAATCGGACATATGGCGCCCGCAGCCGCGCAGAACGCATTCGGCGTTCATAACGACCAGCCCGGGCGGCTGGAGCTTGAGGTCGATGTAGGGGAGACGGTCGAGGGCGAACTCATCGGGGTTTATGCCGACAATGGTCCGGTCACGGTCGGCAACGCCGGTGTTATTCGCGGTAACGGCGTCGACGTTGGCGGCATCGACAGCCGGCCGAGCGGCGGCATCGTGATTGCGCAGCCGAATTCGATCGTCACCAATGCGGGCGAGATCAGCGGAACGGCGAACGGCGTCGTCACTTCTTATTTTTTCAGCGAAGACGCAAATGGCGACAATCTGCCCCCGCAGCCGCTTGCTGCGAACACGCAGGTTTCGAACAGCGGTGTGATCCGCGGCGAAGCAGGGTCGGGCGTCGCCCTCGTCGGCGGCGGTACCGTCACCAACGGTGGCACGATCTCGGGGACCAGCGGGGCGCCCGGGAGCATGATCAACGGCACCGGCGTATCGATTTCGGAATTCCCCGGCGCGGCTGCCGGCAATATCACCGGCGTGGGATCGATCACGAACAATGACGGCGGCGTGATCGAGGGGCAGATGTTCGGCGCGGTGCTGCAGGGCGGCGGCACCGTCACCAATATGGGCACGATCCGCAGCACCGGTAATCCGAACCCCGCGACCCCGAACGTCAGCCCGTTCGGGCTCATTCTCGGTGCAACCACCGAACAGACCGGCCGCGCCGCGACGGTGGTGAACACCGGCAACATCTCGGGGTTTCTCGGGGTTCTGGCTGGCGGTGCGCTGGAAAGCGCGACGATCAACAACGATGGAATGATCAGTGCGACCGCGATCGCCATCATCGGCCAGTCCACCGGCAACCTGACCGTCAATAATTTCGAGAATGGCGAAATCCTTGCAAATGCGACGGCGATCGCGTCGAACGCCGGCACGCTGACCGTCGACAACAAGGGGTTTATTTTCAGCGCCGGTCAGAATGCGATTAACATCACGACCGCTGACGCCGTGATCAACAACAGCCAAGATATTGTCGGCGCCCTGTCGGGCATTGCGACCGCCGTGTTTCAGAATGCCGAGGGGACGCAGGCGCGCGCGCGCAACACTGCGGTCACGAATTCGGGCACGATCGAAGGCCGCGCAGGCAGCGGCGTTTCGCTCGCGGGCGGCGGATCGGTGGTCAACAGCGGCGTGATCCGCGGACTGAACGGCAATAACGGGTCGGGCACCGGTGTCGCCCTTTCCGAATTCGCCCAGTCTGTCGCGACCGATGTCACCGGTATCGGCTCGGTGACCAATGCTCAGGGCGGCCTGATCGAAGGCCAAATGTTCGGCGTGGTCGTCCAAGGCGGCGGGACCATCGATAATGAAGGGACCATTCGCAGCACCGGGACCTTCAATCCCGCCAATCCCAATGTCAGCCCGTTCGGCGTCATCCTGGGCGCGACGGCAGACCAGACTGGTCGCATCGGCACGCTCAACAACAGCGGCACCGTTCAGGGTTTCCTGGGAGTCCTTGCCGGAGGCGCGCTCAGCAGTGCCGTGATCGAAAACGAGGGTCTGATCAGCGGCCAAGCGGCCGCCATCATCGGTCAGTCGACGGGCGCCCTCACCATCAACAACCATGACGACGGCGAGATCGTCGCCAATGGGACCGCGATCCGTTCCAACGAAGGCTCGCTGGCTCTCAATAATGCGGGGTTGATAAGCGCTGGCGCCCAGGATGCGATCGTCATCACCACGGCGGACGGGGCGATCGTCAACAGCGGTCGGATCATCGGCGGCCAATATGGGATCGTCACCACGCCGATGGCCGATGGAACGGGCCGCGCAATCAATACCTCGATTACCAACAATGGCGAGATCATCGGTCTCAACAATGACGGCATTCGCCTCGCCGGCGGCGGGAGCGTGATCAACAGCGGCTTTATCGTGGGTGTCAATGCAGGTGCGCAGGGCACGGATGGCATCTCGATGTTTGCGCATGTCGACCAGTCGAACGAAGATTATTCGGCCCACGTCACCAACGATGAGAATGGCCGCATCGAGGGCCAGCGGTTCGCAATCATCCTGTCGGGCGGCGGCGAGGTCGTGAACGCCGGGGAAATCGAGGGCGTTAATGGCGGCGTCTATGTCCAGGGGACTGCCCTCAATACAGATCCAAGCGAGGATCGCAGTGGATTGACCGCCAAGGTCGTGAACACAGGCGACATTCGCGGCACTGGTAATCTCGGCGGCAGCGGTGGCGACGGCTATGGGGTTGGCTTCGGCAGCGACATGTCCAGCGCGACGCTCGAGAACAGCGGCACGATTGGCAGCGATTTTGGCGCCGGCGTCTCGCAGGGATCGCGTGCGGACGTAACGATTACCAATGCCGAGGGGGGCACGATCACCGGCGGCACGTCGGGCATCTATTCCTTCGCGACGGGCACACTTGCCGTGAACAACGCCGGTGTGATCCGCGGCGAGGGCAGTTACGACGGGTTCGACGCCGCGCCCGACGCCGGCATCACGATCACCACCGCGTCGTCGAGCGTGACCAATAGCGGGACGATCACAGGAGCGGGCGCCGGCATCACGACCGCCTATCAGTTCGACGAGGCGATCGGCGATATCGTCGGCATCGCGGTCGGCACGCAGGTGACGAACAGCGGCACGATCCGAGGCGAATCGAACGATGGCGTGCGCCTGATTGGCGGCGGCAGCGTGAGCAACAGCGGCATCATCCGCGGCGAGGGCAGCGCGCTGGCCGATGGCATCTCGATCTATCCCTATGACGGTCAGACGCTGGCGAACTATGTCGGAACCGTTGCGAACAGTTCCACCGGTGACATCAGCGGTACGCGGTTCGGGATCATCATGTCGGCCGGCGGCGCGGTCGACAACGCCGGCAAGGTCACCGGTGAGGGGCCGGGCGGCGTTCTTATCCAGCGCGGGGCAGGGCTTGTCCAGGAAACGGGCTTTGACGGCACGCTCTCCAATACGGGGACGATCACGGGCTCCAACGGCTATGGCGCGGTCGTCCTCGTCACCGATACCGCAACGATCGCCAATAGCGGAACCATCGCTGGCGCAACATCGGGCGCTGTCGTCGAAGGGCTGCAGGTCTCGCAAGAAATCGCGCAGACCGGCACGATCAGCAATAGCGGCACGATCACCGGAAGCGGGACCTTTGGCGCTGCGGCCGCGGGCTTCCTCGATACTGCCGAAATCACCAATAGCGGCACGATCACTGGTGCTACAGACGGCGTCATTCTGGGTAATTTCGGGACAGCGACGCTCGTCAACACCGGGGCAATCACGGGCGGCGGCCGAGGCGTCTGGGGCGATGACAGCGGCGCGGTCATCCTCGACAACGCAGGGACGATCACCGGTTCAAGCGGGATCGCTGTCCAACTCGGCAGCTTCGACGACCGTGTCACCCTGCGAACCGGCAGCGCGATGTCCGGCGCAGTGGACGCAGGCGGAGGTAACGACAGCCTGACGCTCGATGGGGACGTCCTTGAACTGACCGAGGCGCAGCAACTCACCGAAGCGACCGGGTTTGAGACGCTCGACGTTGCGGCAGGCTATTGGTCGACCGCAGGGATGGTCGGCGCATTCGATAACGTTTCGATCGCCAGCGGTGCGTCGCTGCAGGTCAATGAAATTGACTTGGGCGCGGGCGATACCTCGTCGCCGATCCTCACCCCATCGGTTCGGACTGACGGCCTGCTTGTCTTGAACTTCGGCACCGACGACGTCGTGTCCGATCTCGCGGACCTGACGATCGACGGGACGGGGCAGTTGCAGCTGATCGGCGACGCCGTGTTTACCGTCGACACCTCCAACATCGCCCACACTGGTGGAACGATCATCTCCAATGGCGGCCTTGTTCTGACCGGGCTACTTCAGGGTGACGTAAAGACCGAGGGGACCGGCTTCTTTGAGCTGGGTGCCGGCGGAACCGAGGGCAGCTTTGCAGGCAATATCGTCAACGATGGGCGCTTCGTCTTCAATCGTTCGGACGATTATGATTTCCTCGGCGCCTTCTCGGGCAGCGGCACCCTCGACAAGATGGGCGACGGCGCGCTGACCTTCATGGGTGACTATGCCTTCCAGGGGGTGACAAACATCCTTGGGGGCTCGGTACGCATGGGCGGCACGATCGATCCGGGCACCGAATTCGACCTAGGCGACGGCGGCACGCTCGACATCACGGGCAAGGACCAAACGATCGGCGGCCTCGAAGGCGATGCGGGTTCGAACGTCGTGATCGGCGACAGCCAGCTCACCGTCGATCAATCCGGCAACACTGCTTTCGCCGGCGATATCTCGGGCACGGGCAGCCTGGTGAAAGAGGGCGCCGGCACGCTCAACCTTACCGGAAACAGCAGCTATACCGGCCCGACATCGGTCAACGGCGGCACGCTCGCGGTAAATGGTTCGATCGCTTCGCCGGTGACCGTCAACAATGGCGGAACCCTTGGCGGCAACGGCGCCGTGGGATCGACGACAGTCGCCAGCGGTGGGACGATTGCTCCGGGCAATTCGATCGGCCAGCTAACCGTGAATGGCGACCTCGCCTTCGCTGCCGGCTCGGTCTACGAAGTCGAGGTTAATGCAGCGGGCGCTGCAGATCGCCTCGATGCGACGGGTGCTGTGACGATCGCCAGCACGGCGAGCGTTGCGGTCCTAGCCGAGGACGGCAACTATAATCCGCGCACCGACTATGTCATTCTGACAGGTGGTGCGGGAATCACCGGGACGTTCGGTTCGGTAACGACTGACCTCGCCTTCCTCGATCCGCTTCTGCGCTACAGCACCAACTCGGTGACGCTGTCACTCTATCGCAACGATATCGATTTCGCCGACATCGCATTGGGCTTCAATCAGTCGAGCGTGGCGACCGCGGTTCAGGCGCTTGGCGTCGATAACCCGCTCTACGAAGCGGTACTGGTCCAGAATGCGGCAACCGCGCAGGCGAGCTTTGGCGACCTGTCGGGCGAAATCCTCGCCAGCACGATCAGCGGCCTGACCGACGACAGCCGTCATTTGCGCAACGCCTTGATGGGCATGAAAGCACCCGAACAGGGCGGTGCGTTCGTGTGGGGCTCGGCCTTCGGTGGCTGGGGCGAGTTTGACGCAGCGCGCGGCAATTTCGCGATGGACACCGATCACAAGGGTCTGGTCGCGGGCGTCGGTTTTGGCGGTAACGGATTCGCTGCAGCGCTTTCGGCAGGTATCGGCGGATCCGACTTCCGCTTTGGCGGGCGCAGCGACCATGCGGATGTCGAAAGCAAATATCTGGCTGCCCACGCCACTTATGCCGCCGACGGCGGTCTGCGGGGTACGATCGGTGTAAGCTATGCCTGGCACGACATTGACACGACCCGCGCGATTAGCGGCGCGCCGCTGGCTCAAACGCTTTCGTCGAACCGTGACGCTGATACGCTGCAGATCTTTGGCGAGATCGGTTATGACATTGTCACCGGCAAGACCGCGATCACGCCCTTCGCTCGACTGGCGCATGTCGATACCAGTAGTGATGCTTTTGCTGAAACCGGCGGCAACGCGGCGCTCACCGTCGCGAAGGGCGATCAGAAGACCACCTTCGTCAGCTTGGGCGGGCGTGCGCAGTTCAATGCCGGTCAATCGGGCTTCCAGCCCTATGTGTCGGCCGCCTGGAACCTCGCCCTTAGCGATCGCGGCGCGCCGGTCGTTTCGCGGTTCACCTTCGGCGGACCGGCGTTTGGTATCCTGGGCACGGCTATCCCGAAAAACTCGGCCGAGGTCGAAGCCGGATTTGAATATGTTACAGGCTCGTTCCGCCTCGGGGCCGCTTATACCGGAACCTTGGCCTCTGACCGCAGCTCTCATGGTGCAAGGGTTACCGCACGTATCGCCTTCTGATTAGCGACCCGTCAGAAGAGCGAAACGCGCGGTATGGGGCCGAGGTGACTTAGGTCGTCTCGGCCCCATTAATGCCGCATTTTATTCGTCGCGCCGCAGGAGCAAGTTGCGAAAGGCTGCTTTCGCAGATCTTCGCTTGAAAGCGGTCAGGTAGCAAACGGCCAAGCCGTGTTTACTAAAGGGAAGAGCGCTCCAGGGGCGCATGGCGCGCCTATCGCCTTAGGCGGATCGCTATTTCAGTCCTGCAGGCGCGGGCGTGCGCGGCTCGGCCGCGTTGGCGGTCATGCATCATGCATCCTCCCGCGCGGACCGGGGCGGAGGTGGCGCCGCTCGATCGCTCGCGTAGATGTTCGCTGCAGGGGTTTCCAGATGGGCTTCCAGCAGGTCGAAGATCGCTGGATCTTCTTCTGCATCGAACTTGCGGGCGAAAAGGTCAGGACTCAGCGTCAGCCGCAACGCGTCGGCCGTGACGAAGGTGCGAGGCCGCAATTTGATGTCGCCGTCAGGAACCCAATCAATCGTGCGCAAGTCGTCGTTCACGACCTCGCCAAGCCCGCGGCTGTTCATCAGCAGCGTCTGGAAAAAGGCTTCGTCCGGGATGAAACTTCGCCGGTAGAATATCTTGAATCGCTCAGCGCTAGGATGATGGACCGCGAAATGGCAGAAGCTGCGCGTCACGGCCTTCCACTGGGTGCCGATATAGGGCGTCGCGTCCTTCAGGAAAGCGCGGGGGAGGTGTGTCCGAAACATCCGTCCCAGTGCTTCGACGAATATATGGCTGACGCGGTTCATGGTATCGGGCCGCATTGTCCGCTGGTCGAGAACGCGTATGAACTGGCGGCGGGGGTGGGCGCGCAGGAAGGACCGGATATAGGCTTGGGACTTCAGCGGAAAATCCTGCCCGCTGAGGTTGATGTAGTGCGTCCAATTGCGGTTCATCTTCAGCAGCTGCTTCATTCCACGCAGTTCGGCGTCGACGAGGCTGTAGCCGCCCCAAAGCGCTTGCTTCGATTCGATCATCGCAACGCCTTCGTAGGGCCTCAGGAAAGCACCGATGTCTGCAGCAAAATCGGGTCCCGATCCTTTGTCGACATGGATCACATAGCTGTTTCCGGGGGCGTAGATTGCCCGAAACATCCGTTTGAACTGTTCGGGAAAGCGGTGAAGAAGAATGAAATAGCCGATCATGAGAGCGTGCCTTTCGGATCGCCGATCCGGGCTGTCAGCTCACCGGAATCGCGATCGATTTCCTGTCCCGGAAAACCCAACCAAAGTCATTTTGATCGATAGGAGACAATGCCCGACAGGTGGCCGGCCGCGTTGCGCCGCGGCGTGGTCCAATGGCACAGGATTGATATGGGGATCGCGGGCGCCAATGTAAGTGGCCGGGGCACTAACATGCGCTTTTGCTACCTCCCTGAATGGAAATCGAACCGTTCGCGATCTATCGGTCATCGTCAGCACCCCGACTTATTAGCCCCGCCGTCCCATCGCTTCGGAACTTGTGTCACCCGGCTTCGTTGCCTCGTCACCGTCGTCACGCATGGGCAAGCGATGGCTGAGAGACATGTTGCGCTCCCGCTCGAAGGAGGCGCGCGATGTTCAATTCCCGGAGAATTTTGATCGTCGAAGACGAGCCGTTCGTCGTGATCGAACTCGTTGAGGCGGTCGAGCGATCGGGAGGCGCCGTCGTCGGCCCCGTTCCGACCGTTGCCGAAGCGCTGGCGTTGCTCGATCAGCACAAGATCGATGCGGCCATCCTCGACGTCCAGTTGCTCGACGGCGAAATCTCGCCCGTTGCTCTCCGGCTCATCGAGCAGGGCACCCCGCTCGTATTTCAGACCGGAACGGGTCTCCCGATCGTGCTCGTCGAACTCGATATCGAGTTGGCCGTCGTTTTGAAGCCGGTCGCTCCGATCATCATACTCGAATTGCTGTTGGCTGAGATCATGAAGCAAACCGCCCGGCAGGTGAGTTAGCGAGATACGAGCGCTATCACGGCGTCGACAGCCGCAGCAATGTCGAATGCACGATACTCGCGCTGACGTCGTGGGTCTCAGCCATTGTCTTTCGGCTTGGTGGTCAACTTCACGGCGGAAGCCTCCTTGGCCGCGAGCGCGGTCGTCGGTTTGGCCTTGGCGGCCTTGGGTTTGCGGATCTCGCGATTGCTGCGCTTTTGCGATTTGGCCATGATGGTTTCTCTTTTTTGCGGAAGGTTGCTGGACAGGAAGACGTGATGCGGCAGGTCGCGCTAAGGAAACGCTTTGTGACGGCGACGAACGGCCGCTGCGTGAAAAAGTGTTGGACGCGTCAATTTTCGTTTGCCGACGGACGATAGAAGCGGTGGCGCACGACGCTGCCTTCGATCAGGTGGCCGCGAAGCCGCAGTCGCATCTCCTCGGCGCCCGCACTCGATGTGCAGACGAGGCGCGTACCGCCCGACTGAAGCGGTTCGATCGCGCTGATGCTGACGCCCTGCGCCAGGCAGAGGCGCCTGACCTCCTCTTCCGGCAGAGACAGGTTCATGGCCCGGCTCATCTGGACCGCCGCGTGCTTTCCCACGCCCGTATAGCGCCCGCCACCTGTTCATAACCTTCGGCACTGGCGGTCGCCAGCGCGATCGGGCGGCCTCCCAGTTCCTCATTCGCGGCGTTTAGAAATGCGATCGCTGCGTCGCGGCCGCCCATGACCAAGTAAGCGAGTTGACTGATATCGCCTTGTCGCCGTGCATCATCGAGTGCGAAGGGCGCCCGACTCTTGCGAAAAAAGCTGTTCGACCGCCCTTTGGTCGGCGCCGGCTCGGCCGGGCCTGGAGCCTCGGCGTTCTGTATGCGGGAAGTCATGACGCGGCTCCTTCGTAAGCGGGAGCGCGATGTCTCTCAGCCGCGACGGCCTACAATGTCCGGTGCCGCGATCTTATGAATATGGGGGCGATGCCCGAAGATGTAAGATGCGATCGGTCCGCTGTCCGCTTTTCTTCATCTGGTCCCCGAAGCAGTTTGACTGCAATCGGCCAATATCGACTGTCAGGTACCGGGAATTCCCGCGAGTTCGGCTGGCGTGACGACCGGCTCTTTCCGATCCTTGCGTTCCGAATAGCGGTCGACGAGCTGGTCGGCATGGCCGCGCGTCAGCACGGTGAACCGCACGAGTTCTTCCGCGACGTCGACGATCCGGTCGTAGTAGCTCGACGGCATCATGCGGCCCGCTTCGTCGAACTCCTGATAGGCTTTCGCGACGCTTGACTGGTTGGGAATGGTGATCATCCGCATCCAGCGGCCGAGGATGCGCAGCGTATTCACGCTGTTGAACGACTGCGACCCGGCCGAGACCTGCATCACCGCAAGTGTGCGCCCTTGCGTGGGGCGCAGCCCCTTGTAGGCTAGCGGAAGATGATCGACCTGCGCCTTCATGATGCCCGTGATCTGACCGTGACGTTCGGGGCTGCACCAGACCTGGCCTTCGGACCAGAGCGAGTGTTGGCGCAGCTCCTCGACGGCGGGATGGTCGTCGTCGGCGATCAGGTCGGGCAGGGGGAGGTCGGACGGGTCGAAGATGCGGGTCTTGCAGCCGAAGAGCTGGAGCAGGCGCGCGGTTTCCTCGACGACGAGCCGCGAATAGGAGCGTTCGCGCAAACTGCCGTAGAGCAACAGGATGCGCGGCGCGGGATCGAGCGGGCCGAGGCCGAGCGCGGGCTGCCCGCGGAGATACTCTGCATTCAGGGCGGGGAGGTGGTCGGGATCGGCCAGCGAGCGGAGGCGCGTATAGGTCAGTTCCGTCATGATACTCAGGCTTGTGAAGGAGCAGTAGTGGGGAACCAGCGGTGCCCGAGGCGAAAGGCGACGCCGACGAGCAGGATGAGGACGGGCACTTCGACCAGCGGGCCGATAACCGCGGCGAAGGCCACGGGCGATGCGAGCCCGAAGGCGGCGATCGCGACAGCAATCGCGAGTTCGAAATTATTGCCCGCCGCGGTGAAGGCAACAGCGGTCGTGCGTGGATAGTCGGCTTCGATGAGCTTGCCCATCCAGAAGCTGATGAGGAATTGCACGATGAAATAGATGGTGAGCGGGATTGCGATCCGGACGACGTCGCCGGGGATGGTCAGAATCTCACCGCCCTTGAGGCTGAACATCGCGACGATCGTGAAGAGCAAGGCGATGAGCGTGATCGGCCCGATTTTGGGCAGGAAGCGCGTCTCGTACCACTCGTCGCCCTTGGCCTTCGCTAGGAAACGGCGGGTGAGATAGCCCGCGAGGAAGGGGATGCCGAGATAGACGAGCACGGCTTCGGCGATGGTCCAGAAGCTCACGTCGAGGACGCTGCCTTCGAGCCCGAACCGCGGCGGCAGGATGGTGAGGAAGAACCAGGCGTAGACGCTGAAGAAGAGGATCTGGAAGATCGAGTTGAAGGCGACGAGCGCCGCGACATATTGATTGTCGCCCTTGGCGAGCTGGTTCCAGACGATGACCATCGCGATGCAGCGCGCGAGACCGATCAGGATCAGGCCGGTCATATATTCGGGCCTGTCCGAGAGGAAGAGGACCGCGAGCGCGAACATCAGCACCGGCCCGATGATCCAGTTCTGGACGAGTGAGATTGCGAGCACGCGCTTGTCCTCGAACACGCGCGGCAGCTCGTCGTAGCGCACGCGTGCGAGCGGCGGGTACATCATCAGGATCAGGCCAATCGCGATCGGGATGTTGGTCGTGCCGACCGACAAGGCATCGATCGCGGCGGGCAGCCCTTTGAAGACCGACCCCAACAACACGCCCAGCCCCATCGCGAGGAAAATCCAGAGCGTCAGGTAGCGATCAAGGAACGACAGGCGTTCGCGTTTTGCCGCAGTCATGATGCTGTCCTCAGGCCTGAGCGCGATTGCCGCCGGCGTCGACGACCTGTTCGCCATCTTCCTTTGTGAAGGCGCCAAGCTGCCGTGCGGGCAGGATGTCGAGCACGGCTTCGGAGGGACGGCAGAGCTTGACTCCGAGCCGCGAGACGACGAGCGGGCGGTTAATGAGGATCGGATGCGCCATCATCGCATCGACGAGTGCGCGGTCGGTAAGGCTTTCGTCGCCGAGACCGAGCTCCGCATAGGGCGTCCCTTTCTCGCGGAGCAGCTCGCGCGGTGTGATCCCGGCGCGCTCGATTAATTGCTCGAGCAAGGCACGGGACGGCGGCGTCTTCAGATATTCGACGACATGCGGCTCGATCCCCGCGTTCCGGATCAGCGCGAGCGCGTTGCGCGAGGTGCCGCAGTCGGGATTATGGTAGATGATGATGTCGATCACGGCGCCGGTTCCTTCAGCAGCAGGTGAGTTCGGCGAGCAGCGGCTCGCATAGCTCGGGGCGGCCCTGGCAACAGTCCTTCGCAAGGAAAAGCATCAGTTCGCGGAGCGTGTCGATATCGGCTCGCTGGATTTGCTGTCGCCCGAGCTTCTCGGATTTGACGAGACCGGCTTTGGCCAACACCGCGAGATGCGTCGAAAAGGTGCTCTGCGTGAGACCCGATGCGTCGACAAGCTCGCCGGTCGACAGACCTTCCGGCTCATGCCGGACGAGCAAGCGGAAAGCCTCGAGACGTGTCAAATGGGCGAGGGCAGCGAGAGCGGGAAGCGCAGAATCGATGTTCATTCATCGGAGTTATCCGATGCGTTGCCGCTCGTCAAATCATATCGGAAATACCCGATGGGTCTGGCGGGCTGGCTGATAACTCGGCTCGGGCAAGGAGAGTTCGCCCGGCTGCCGACGATATGGAACAGCTATTGAAGGGTGGGCTTTGGTGTGTAGCCATTCTTCTGCCCGATAGGTTCCGGAAGACGCCGTGTTGGATCGGGATGGGGTGGTGCTTCGGTCATAGGCTGGGCCGGCCCCCGCTTGGTGGGACCTTTTTTGCCACCCGAAGACATTGCCGCGTACATCAAGATCTCCCGCCTGAATATTCGGAGCTGCAATCCGAAGCGTCAGGATGGCGTTGCTGATCGATCGATCATGCGAGGCATTGCTTGCGCACCTCATTCGCGAGATGGTCTCTTTCGGCTCGCGCCTTTTCGGACTTCAGCTGGCGAACCGCCATGGCATGCCAGGCCGCGGCCGAGCGCAGGCTGCGATCACGCACCTGCGTCAGCTCGGCTGCAGCGGCTTCGGCCTCGCACCGTTCCGCCTGCTCGCGATAATGAACGCTTGTTGCTGTAGCGGCCACGGTGAGGTCCTTTCGATCAGTCGATCATGTCGGCGATGAGACGGCGGAGTTCGCGGCGCGA
The DNA here is from genome assembly GCF_001725095.1 of Sphingopyxis sp. SCN 67-31. NCBI lineage: Bacteria > Pseudomonadati > Pseudomonadota > Alphaproteobacteria > Sphingomonadales > Sphingopyxidaceae > Sphingopyxis > Sphingopyxis sp. SCN 67-31. The sequence continues at coordinate 18,670 of NZ_MEFH01000104.1, forward strand.
TAACGTCGGCGAGCGCCGAGCCTGCGGGCGGAGGCGTATCGGCCTCCCTGCCTGTGAAAGGCCTGTAAGGCCGGGGTAGATATTACTCTGAAACATGTTGGTCTTCTTGAATATTAGTGTCAGCGCCGCTTGCCTGCGGCGCCCGGATTGCCGGGGCCGCGATCGCGATCGCGATAGACGATGCGGCCCTTGGTCAGATCATAGGGCGTCATTTCGACGCGCACGGCATCGCCCACCACCGAGCGGATGCGGAAACGCCGCA
>NZ_MEFH01000105.1:0-12144 GCF_001725095.1 Sphingopyxis sp. SCN 67-31
AGATCGACGAGCGCGGTCGGCGGCGCGCCTTCGCTATTCTCGATCTTGAAGCCGACGGCGCGCTTCATCTTGCGAAACCAGCTTTCGCCGCCGGTTACGCGGCCGCGCACCGCCATCACCGAAACATAGACGTCGGGTGCATAGGTCGCGGGTAGCTTGACCTTCACGACCGGGTCGGTGCCCTTCAGCGGCACGACGAAGCTCGACAGCACGCCTTCGCGTTCGACGGTGACGAGGCCGGTGGCCTCGCGGAACGGCATGCGGACCTGGAAGACCGCCGTGTCGCCGGCGGCATAGCGCGGCTTTTCGGCGATCACGTCCATGCGGTCGCCATTGTCGCCGCCGAACCACCAATCGTCATCGCCCGCGAGCCAGACCGAGCGGACCGCGCGCGCTTCGTTGCCATCGGCATCGACCGTGGTTGCGACCACCGTCACCTCGCCCGACACGCCGGGCGCCATTGCGCAACTCGCCCGGCCGAGCTTGTCGGTCGTTGCGGTGCAACTGGTGCCGAGCTGGGTCGTGCGCATCTGGTTGTCATAGGCATAGAAGCCGCCGATCAGGCGCCGCCGCGCGGTCAGTATCTCGCGATTGTAGAGCGCGACCTGGATGCGCTGGCCCGAGATCGGCTTGCCGTCGAGATCGAGCGCAATGAATTTGAGCCGCAGGTCGTTGTCGCGCATCAGCCAGCCGTCGGTCTTGAGCCCGAGGCGCACCGCCGAGGGGTAGAGCATGATGCCGCGGCGGCTGGTCAGCGTTTCGCCATTGGCATCCTCATAGTCCATCTCGACCGCCATCTGCGTCGGTTCGACGATCGGCTGATCGACGGTGATGCTGGTCTGCGCGCTGCCGTTGGCGTCGAGGACGAGCGGCGTCGAGCGCGCGAGCGGCATGTCGGGTTCGGGCTCGTCGCCGCTGTCGTCGAGCTGGACGATACCCTCCTTCACCGGCTTGCCGTCGAAATCCCAGTCGCGATAGTCTTCGGGCGGCGACCAGCGCGGGGTGAAATCGGTGCGGATCTCGATCGGCAGATTGGCCGCCGGGCCGCCCGACAAATAGCCGACGAACAGCGACAACGGCACCTGCGTCGGCCGTACCGACGCGGTCTTGGGGCCGGTGATCGCGGCCTTCATCGTCGGCAGGCGATATTCGTCGACGCGGATCGATTCGGACGACCAGATCGTCTTTTCCTCGCCCTTCTTGTCCTTGGTGACGAAGACGAGGTCGTAATCGCCCATCGGCGCCGATGCGGGCACATTCCAGACATTTTCGCCGCTGCCGTTGGCGTCGATCGCGAAAGGCATGTCGAATTCGGTGTCCGAACCGCGATGGACGAGGCGCAGCTTGCCCGTCATCGCCGCGGGGATGGCGAAGCCCTGGCCGACCTGGCGGCGCAGGACATGCTTCATGTTGACGGTTTCGCCGGCCTTGACCAGCGAGCGGTCGAACAGGGTGTGCAACAGATCGTCGCGTTCGGACCAGCCATAGGGCAGGTCGAAATCATAGGGACGGATGCCGTCGCCCCAATCGGTCAGCGTGAAGCTGTAATCGTCGCCCGATCGCGCCGACACCATCAGCGCATGACCTTCGCTGTTCGCGGGGTCGGCATCCTCTTCGCAGCTCGAATAGGTTTCGGGCTCGGGCAGGCCGGTGGGGAAGGCGAGCCGGCCGGCCTTGTCGGCGGTGCCGCGCGCGAGCAGGCGCCCGGTGCAGCTGTCGGTGATCCGGACATCGGCGCCGCCCACGGGCAAGCCGGTGTCGAGCGCGGTCACCCAGGCGAGCGAGGATTCGCGGCCCCATTTGAAATGCACCGCCATGTTGGTGACGAGCGCAGCGGTTGCGACATAGCGGGTCGCCTTGCGCCCCAGCAGTGCGGCGCCGAGTTCGGGGCTGGCGATTTCGACGACGTGAAAGCCCTTTTCGGCGAGCGGGATACCGACGACCTCGAACTCCTTGCCACCACCCGGCGGGGTCAGTTGCAGGTCGCGCCGCTCGCCGCCTGCGGGCGCGCCATCGAATACCGACGTCGTGCCGGTATAATTGACGCTGATATCCTCGCCCTTCGCGTTCTTCTCATCGCGAAAGTCGGTCTTTCCGGCATCCTCGACGCGCTTCAGCCAGCGCGCGACCGCGGCATCGTCATCGCCGACGCGCAGGGTCGCGGCGGGCATCTTGAGCCCGCGCTGGACCAGCGAGGCTTCCACGCCGCGCACGGTAACCGGCAGGACGCCGCCCTCGCTTGCCTCCAATATGCCGAAGTCGGCCGCGAACTTGACCAGCGGCGGGGCGCGGTCGATGTGGAATTTCAGCGGAAAGTTCGACTGATTCTGCAGCGCACGGCCGCTCTGATCGCGAATGTCGGCGGGCAGCACGATCGTCGCGTCGACATTCTGTGGCAGCGGCCCCGCAAAGCGCACCTGCGTCAGCCAGGCATCGTTCTTGTCGTCGTCGCTCGCTTTGGGCGTCAGCTGTTTGCCGTCAGAGGTCTTCAGCGTCGCGGCGAGCGCGGCCGCGCGTGCGACCGGAGCAGCGAAGCTCAGCACGACATCCTTGATCGGGTTGCAGCCCGCCTGCGGATTGACGCGGCTGCATGCCATCTTGGCGGTGAAGGCGGGGCGCACATCATAGTCGAAGCGCTGATCGCGACCGGCGGTACGGCTCGGCGCACCACGCTGGGCGATGCGGGCATCCCAGACGAGCGCCATTTCGCGGCCGGGGGGCAGCGGACGGCGGCATTTGACCGGGACGATCCGGTCGAGCATCGCTTCGCGATCGGCGCCTGCTGCGGGCAGCCGCAGCGGCAGGCCGGCATCGTAGCTGAACTGCTGTCGCCGCCAGTCGCCGTCGCCGACGCCGGTCAGGATTTCGGTGGTCGTTTCGCGCGGCAGCACGTCGAGCGGAATCTTCTCTCCGATGCCATCGACGGCGCAATAGCCATAGCGGCCCACCGAGGCGCGATCGGCCGCGACGTTGGTGGCGACGAGGAATATCTGGTCTTCCTCGATCCCGTCATAGCGGTCGCCCGACAGGACGGCGCGCGCCGACGGACCGCCGGTGTCGATCTCGAACCGGTCGTTGCCGACGACGCTGACGCCGCGCGCCGTGCGCAGGTCGGCGCGCAGTTCGACATGGCAGCTGACACCGCCGGGGAGCGATTTGGCAAATTCCAGAACCCAGGTGCGCGTATCGACCCAGCGTCCGGTCGACGGCACTTTGCAGTCGTTCGTCGCGGGTGCCTTGGCGCGCGGATCGCCGAGCGGCACCATGTCTTCGGAAAAGCGCAGGGTGAAACGGCTGATCGTGCCGTCGCCGTTTCCGGCGCTGCCCGGCGTGGCGAGCGTGACCTGCGGGACGGTGTCGCCGCCAGCGGCCGCAAGCGCGACCGCGACGGGCACGATGAGCGCGAATCGCATCTTGCCGGCCAGCCGGTTCGCCAGCCCACGCCATCCCGTCATCATCGAGTCGTCTCCCCGTCTGGACCCGCCATTATCCTGCTGGAAACAGGTGCAACTGTCCAGCATGCCCCGCGTACCGGTCCCGCCTAGCCGGAGGGCGGGGCGCCGCTGTGACACGGGTCACAGCAGCATGGGAAAACTCAACGGGCGAGCATCGGTCCGAGCCACTGGCCGCCGAAAATATGGACGTGAAGATGTGGCACCTCCTGCCCGCCATGGCCGCCGATGTTGGCGAGCAGGCGGTAGCCGGGTTCGACGAGCTGCTGGTCGCGCGCCACCTTGCCGACGGCGCGGATGAAACCCGCGATTTCGGCATCGCTGGCGCGCGCCGAAAAATCGTCCCAGCTGACATAGGCGCCCTTGGGAATCACGAGGATGTGGAGCGGCGCCTGCGGATTGATGTCGTGAAAGGCGAAAGCGAATTCGTCTTCATAGACGGGTTTCGACGGCAGATCGCCACGCAGGATGCGCGCGAAGATATTATTCTCGTCATAGGGCAGGGTGGCGTCGATGGGCATGGGGACTCCTGGGTTCGTGCCGGTTGTGGCTCACAGCTATGGCGCGCGCGCGGCCTTTTCGGCGTGGCCCGAAATGCCGTGGCGGCGGGCGAGTTCGGCGGCGACGGCATCCCAGCCGATGCCGCGTTCGGCCAACAGGACGGTCAGGTGAAAGACAAGGTCGGCGGCCTCGCCGGTCAGCGCCGCATCGTCCTCGGTCAGCGCTGCGATCACCGTTTCGGTCGCTTCTTCGCCCAGTTTCTGCGCGATCTTTCCGCGCCCCTTGGCGGCGAGGCTGGCGACGTAGGAGGCGCCGGCGTCGCCCGCGGCGAGGCGCGCGCGCACCACGGCCTCGAGCAGCGTCAAGGCATCGCCGATCGCGCCATCCTGTTCCTGCGTCATTCGCCCACTCCTCCGGTGCCATGGCCGTTGCAGACCGCCTAGCGAGGGAATGGACGCTGGACAAGGCGGCGCGGCTCTGGTCAAGCGCCGGCATGGCCGATGTCAAATTGCATCCCGACTGGCTCGCGCGCATCGGCGGCGAGTTCGACCAGCCCTATATGGCGCAGCTCAGGGCCTTTCTGGGCGAACAGCGGGCGAAGGGGAAGACAATCTTTCCCCGCCCCCGCGACTGGTTCGCCGCGCTTGATGCCACCCCGCCGCAGGACGTCCGCGTCGTCATCCTTGGACAGGATCCCTATCATGGGCCCGGACAGGCGCACGGGCTGTGCTTTTCGGTCCAGCCGGGCGTGCGCACGCCGCCCAGCCTCGTCAATATCTACAAGGAAATGGCGAGCGACCTCGGCATCCCGCCGGCGCGGCACGGATATTTGAAGCATTGGGCTGAACAAGGCGTGTTGCTGCTCAACAATGTGCTGACGGTCGAAAGCGGGCAGGCGGCGTCGCATCAGGGCAAGGGGTGGGAGAAGTTCACCGACGCTGCGGTCGCAGCGGTCGCTGCCGACCCCGCGCCCAAGGTCTTCATCCTGTGGGGCAGCCATGCGCAGCGCAAGGCGGCGAACGTGCCGGGACTGGGCGCCGACGGGCCGCACCTGATCCTGCGCGCGCCGCATCCTTCGCCCTTGTCCGCGCATAACGGCTTTTTCGGGTCGCGGCCGTTCAGCCAGGCGAATGCCTTTCTGGAGGCGCACGGGCGCGGGGCGATCGACTGGCGGCTGCCCGACCCGGTCGACCCGCCGGCCGCATGAGCATCCTCGCCGATCCGCTGACGCTCGCGGTGCTGATCGTCGCGGTCATCCTGCTCGGCATGGCGAAGGGCGGGCTGGCCGGGGTCGGCGCGCTCGCAACACCGCTGGCGGCGCTGGTGCTGCCGCCGGCCACCGCGGCGGCTTTGTTGCTGCCGATCCTGATCGTGCAGGACGTCATCAGCGTGTGGTCGTTTCGCAAGACGTGGGACGGCTGGGTCATCGGCTGGATGCTCCCCGGTGCGGCGGCGGGCGTTGCGGCCGGATATTATTATGCCGACCGCGTCGATGAGGCGCAGTTGATGGCGGCGCTCGGTGCGATCACGCTCGCCTTCGGCCTCTATCGCCTGTGGGTCGAACGCGGCGGACGCATCGTCGCGGCGTCGCGCTCGCCGGGCTGGGTGGGGACACTGTTCGGCGGGCTGATGGGGTTCACCAGCCAGATCGCGCATGCCGGCGGCCCGCCGTTCCAGATGTGGGTGACGCCGCGCAAGCTGCCGCACCTCAGCTTTATCGGGACCAGCGCCATCCTGTTCGCGATCGTCAACTGGATGAAGGTTCCCGCCTATCTGGCGCTCGGCGCTTTCCCGCACGAGGTGATCGTCGCGGCCCTGCTCCTGATGCCGCTGGCGATCGTCGCGACGCTGCTGACGGTGCGCTGGCTGAAGCGGATCGACGGCGCGCGCTTCTATGTGATCGTCTACGGGTTGATGGTCTTGCTGGGCGCGAAGCTGTTGTGGGACGGGATTGCCGGATGAGCGGGACGCCGACGATCCTGGTCGACGCCGACGCCTGCCCGGTGAAGGACGAAATCTACCGCGTCGCCTGGCGCCACGAAGTCCCGGTGAAGGTCGTCAGCAACAGCCGTCTGCGTGTCCCCGACCACCCGCTGATCGAGCGGATAACCGTGTCCGACGGTTTCGATGCTGCCGACGACTGGATCGCGGCGGCGGCCGATGCGCTCAGCATCGTCGTCACGGCCGATATCTTGCTCGCCGACCGCGCGCTCAAGGCGGGGGCGACCGTGTTGGCGCCGAATGGCAAGCCCTTCACTACAGCCTCGATCGGACCGGCCATCGCGACGCGCGCGATCATGGCCGACCTGCGCGCCGGCATGGGCGCCGGGATCGGCGGGCCGCCACCCTTTTCAAAGGCCGACCGGTCACAATTCCTGCAAGCGCTCGACGCTGCACTCGTCCGGTTGAACCGCGCGGGGTAGGGCGTTGCCGGGCTTGACCCGCACCGCGACCGTGCGCATCGTGTCGTCATGGCGCGCACCTACAGCAGTTTTGCCGAATTCTGGCCCTTCTACCTGCGCGAGCATAGCAAGCCGCATACGCGGGCGCTCCACTATATGGGGACATCGCTCGTCGTGCTACTGGCGGTAGCCGCGCTTGCGACCGGGCGCTGGTGGTTGTTCGCTGCGCTTCCTGTCGCGGGCTATGCCTTTGCCTGGGCGGCGCATTTCGGGGTCGAGAAGAATCGTCCCGCGACCTTTACCTATCCCTTGTGGAGCCTCGCCGCCGATTTTCGCATGTGGGCGCTGTGGCTGACCGGCCGGTTGGGCAGCGAACTCGACAAGGCCGGTGTTGCCCGCTGATCCGGAACCATCGCGGCGCTGCGGGCTTCCTGCAAAGAGAGAGCCATCAGAAGGAGCAAAGCGATGACGGTCAACAGCGGTTCGGCGCGGTACGAAGGGTTCGGCAAGGACGGCAAGGGGCATATCTGGACGGCGCGCGGCGCGCTCGATGCGCAGCCCTATGGCTTTGCTTCGCGCTTCGAGGACGGGCCCGGCACCAATCCCGAAGAGCTGATCGCGGCGGCGCATGCGTCCTGCTTTACCATGGCGCTGTCCTTCGCACTCGCACGGGCAGGGTTCAGCGACGGGCAGATCGATACCAAGGCCGATGTGACGCTCGACAAGGATGGCGACGGCTTCACGGTGACCAAATCGGCACTGACGCTGACGGCGCGGGTGCCGGGGATCGAGGCGGACCGCTTTGCGGTCATCGCCGCCGATGCCAAGGCCAATTGCCCGATCTCGAAAGTTTTGAACTGCGAGATCACGCTCGAACACACGCTCGAGAATTGAGGCGGTGCGCCGGGCCGGCACGGGCCGGCCCGGCGGAGACGCTTAGCGGCAGCGCACGTCGTCCTTCTTGCTGCCGCGGTCGATCGCATTGCCCGCGACCGCGCCGCCGATGGCACCGATCACCGTGCCCAACGTCTTCGAATCGCCCGGCGCGATGACGTTGCCGAGGACACCGCCCGCGATGCCGCCGACGATCAGTCCGGTGGTGCCGTCGGAACGGCGGCAATAATATTTGCCATCGCGGCCGCGATAAATGCGGTCGCCGTCGGACATGCGGCGTTCGCGGTAGCGGCGGTCGTTGCGGTAATAATTGTCGGCATAATAGCCGCCGTACCGCGGATCGGGATTGTTCCAGTCGTAGCGGCCGTAGCGGTCGTGATAGCTGTTGTCGTAATAGCCGTAGCCGCCATCGTCATAGCCATAGCTGCCGGTCGAGGCGCAGCCCGCAAGCGCGGTCGCCGCGGCGAGCGGGGCGAGGGTGAGCATCGTTGCTTTTTTCATATCGTCTCTCCTGACCTGTCGGGGGAAAGGCCGGGGGACGGCCGGGTGGAGCGCAGGTCTTCCGCCATAGAAGACCCGCGAACGCCGCTTGTGGTTCCGTCGCGGGCCGGAGCGCCTGCCTTGACTCGGCGGCGGCGAAGGCGCCTATTCGCCGCCGAAAACAGGAACGGTTGGAGAGAGATGCCATGAACGTCGCCGCGTCGCCGCGCAGTTTTGCCCGCCTGAAAGTCATGCCGATGACCCCGTCGATCGGCGCCGAGATCGGCGGGATCGACCTGTCGGCCGAGCAGGATGACGAGACCATCGCCGAAATCCGCGCCGCGCTGCTGGCGCACAAGGTGATCTTCTTTCGCGACCAGTTCATCACCGCCCAGCAGCATATCGCCTTTGCCCGCCGCTTCGGGACGCTGGAGATCCACCCTGCGACGCCGAAGGACCAGCCCGATCCCGAAGTGCTGCACATCGCCCACGGCCCCAATTCGAAGGGGCAGGAGAATGCGTGGCATTCGGACGTCACCTGGCGCGCCGAACCGTCGCTGGGGTCGATCCTGCGCGCGGTCGAGGTTCCCCCGGTCGGCGGCGACACGCTGTTCGCCGACATGGGCGCCGCCTTTCGCGGCCTGTCGCCCGCGATGCAGGACTGGTGCCGCGGCCTGACCGCGGTCCACGACATCGCGCGCGTCTTTGCCCGCCGGCTGGGCAAGCGGCCGGAGGAACTGCACGACCAATATCCGCCGCAGCGCCACCCGGTCGTGCGCACCCACCCCGAAACCGGCGAGCAGGCGCTCTATGTCAACACCGCCTTCATCAGCCATATCGAGGGGCTGAGCGAGAAGGAGAGCGATTGGCTGCTGGCGCATCTCTATGCGCAGGCCGCCATCCCCGAATGTCAGTGCCGCTTTCGCTGGGAGGCGGGATCGATCGCCTTCTGGGACAATCGCGCCGGCCAGCATTATGCGGCATCCGACTATTTCCCCGCGGTGCGCCGGATGGAGCGGGTGACGATCGCCGGCGACCGGCCCTTCTACAAGGACGAGCGCCAGGGCAGCTGATCCCGGCGGCGCCGCGGCCCCGCCCGCCCGGTCAATCGATGATCACATCCTTCCCCTCGGCCTTCAGCCGGGCGAGGCCGTCCTTCATCGCCTGCAGCACCTCGGGCGGGTGCGGGGTCCAGCTTTCGACTTCGCCGACGATGCGCAGCGGCGCGCGGCTGCGGTAGCTGCGCGTCGGGTTGCCGGGAAATTTCTTGTCGGTGAGGTTGGGATCGTCGAACCAGTCGCCGGTCGGCTGAACGATATAGATGCGTTCGCGGCCGTCACCCGCGGCAAGCTCGCACCCCCAGATCGCCGATTCGAGCGCGGCGGAGAAATAGATCCACGATAGCGGCTTGTCGGTGCCGTAATTGCTGGTCCAGCCGGGCGCGAGCAGATCGCCGACGGCCAGGTCGGCGCGGGTGCCGTGGTAGAAGGTCGCGCCCGCATCGGGGCCGGTGGGCTTGGAACTGGCTGTCATCGCAGGCTCGCTTTCGCTGGCTGGAACGGATTGCACGGGACCGGCATCAACCGCCGACGCGCGCTTCGGTTCCCCGGCGGAGGATGCGCGCCATTGGGGCGGAAGTTGTCAATCTTGTCACTTCCCTTCGGCGCGCCCGCGCGCCATTTTGCTTAAGATGTTTTTACCGGGCGCCGTTATAACCGGGCCATGCCGCATCGCGCCGCCCGCCGTGTCAAACCCGCCCTGCGCCTGATTCTGGGCGGGGTGCTGGTCGTCGGCTTTTCGGTGGCGGCGTCGATGCTGTTCACCCACCTGAGCTTTACGCAGTTCGGCGACCTTGAATATTCCCACGCGATGTGGGCATCGGCGATCGTGCCGTTGCTGGTCGCGCCCCCCGCCTATGGCTGGATCGCGTGGCTGAGCTGGCGGTTGCACCGGGCGAATGCGGCGCTGGAGACGCTGGCGCGCTGCGATGCGATGACCGGGCTGGCGAACCGCCGCGCCTTTGTCGAGGCGGCGCGCGAGCGGCTGGCGGCGGGGGCGCCGGTGCAGTTGCTGGTTGCCGACATCGACCATTTCAAGCGGATCAACGACAGCATGGGCCATGCCGCGGGCGACCTGGCGCTGACCCATGCCGCCGCCGTTCTGGCGCGCGCCGCGCCCGAGGGCGGGCTGGTGGCGCGGATCGGCGGCGAGGAATTCGCGCTGCTGGTTCCCGCCGAAACCGACGCGGCGGCGCTGGTCGCGCGCATCGCCGACGATCTGGCGCATATGCCCGTCCCCGCCGCGGCCGGGCTGCAACGCATGACGTGCAGCTTCGGCGTCGCGGTGGCGCAGGCGGGCGAAGGGCTCGACGCCCTGCTCTCGCGCGCGGACGCCGCGCTCTATGCGGCCAAGGACGGCGGCCGCGACCGAATGGCGCTGGCGAGTTAGCCGCGGAGAAGCGCGCCCGGACTCAGGCGCCGGCGCGCAGCGGCCAGCGGCCATGTTCGACATGGGTGGTCTTGCCGACGATGCTTTCCATCAGGATGATCTCGTCGACCGTCCAGCCGATCGGCGGCAGTTTCAGCGCGACGAATGTCTGCGAACCCAGCCGGTCGCCGCGATAGTTGATCGTGATGTGCGGTTCGGGGGTGGTGCCGTCCATGATCGGCGCCTTTTCGCGCAGCAGATGGTTGGCCAGCGCCTTCTGGAACGCCCGCGCCTCGGCCAGCGGCTCGCGCGTGCGCAAAGTCACCGCCTTGCGGTTCTCGATCCGGTCGAAGCGGAGCGGAAAGGGCGCCGCGACGAAGCTGTCCAGCGCGGCGATGGTCGCGGGCAGCCACTCGGGCGGCGCGTAATGCAGGTCATAGAGCGAGATGAGAGTGACATGGAGCAGCTCGAGGCCGCGTCCGGGATCATTGCGCGGCAGCGCGGCGATCGCCGCCTGCACCTCCGGCGGCGGCTTCGCCATGACGTAGAGGGGGTTCCGGGCGCGCATGGGTGGGAGTGTAGCATGGGGTGGGAGCGGGGCCGAGTGCTGCCACGTTTATGGGAAAAAGAAGCTGTAGACCATGCTTCGTGTATCTCAACGGGCTTGCTTAAATTGCCGTTTCGTATATCGGGTATTTCAACTTCACACATAGCGTAGTTTAAGCTACGAAAATTCTGTGCCTGATGTCGTATGGACTTGGGATCCCCAAAAAGCGGATGATAACCGCTCGAAACATGGCGTGTCTTTTGAGACTGCCGGTTTAGTTTTTGATGATCCATGCCTTCTGTCTGATCTCGATCCGTGTGAGGTCGAGGCACGATGGAGGACGATCGGCATGGTGCTGGGCGTTCTGCTTTTTGTAGTGCATACTGAACCTCAACAGGAACCCGGATCAACTGCGTTTGTGGGGCGTATCATAAGCGCACGAAAGGCGACGCGTACTGAAAGACGCGGATATCACAATGGCTAAAAAACCTATCGATCCAAAAATTGCCGCGGAGTTGAGTCGTTTGGCTCTTATGCCCGATGATGAAATCGACACGTCGGATGCGCCGGAGGTCACAGACTGGAACCGCGCTGTTCGGGGACGTTTTTCTACCGTGTCCCTTGATGAGCGCGGCTATGACATACGTGCTATCGCCAATTGGGTTTTGGACTATCTGTCTGAGATGAGTCTGAATGCTTCCAACATGTCTTTAAACAAGCTGATTTATTTTATTTTTGAGCGAGGTTTAGTTGAGAGACATATTTTATATACGCAGGCACGAGTGGAAGCATGGAATCACGGTCCAGTCTTCCGTGAAGTGTATCACGCCGTAAAAGAAAACGACGACAAGCCTATATCAGGTCGAATTTCGAGATATTCGGTTCGTGACCGTGAAATGGTTGAAGCCAGAGAGCAGTTTTCTGCTGGTGACGTGGATTTTTTCAAATCGGTGATAGATGATTATAAGGATTTCACGGCAGCGCAACTGAGAAGAATCTCTCATCGAGATGACGGTCCTTGGGACCGGGTTTGGAAGTCTGCCGCGCCTGTGAATCCTGGAATGGTCATCTCAATCGAATTGATCCTTGCTTCGGCGCCGGAGCGGCGTGACCTTGATGGAAGATACTGAGAAGAAAATTAAATCTCTTATGAGGCTACCCAATTTGGTGAATTGGGTTCGCCACAATAAAAGGCGTTTGGACGACACCGTTCTCCAGTTGCAGAAGTTCGTCGCCAACCCTCCCCGACATTCGCTTCAACCGGTCCAGAAGCTTTGCGCGGGGATCGCATACGGGCATCTTACGCCAGCAACAGCTTTGGAAAAAGCTGAGGAAATCCCTATGCAAGCAGCCCGGAATGCAGGCCGTGAAGTTTTGCCAGCATTCTGCCGATATCTCGAGGAATCGGGTATTGAGGGACTACCCGAGTTCGGATCATTCC
>NZ_MEFH01000106.1:0-11800 GCF_001725095.1 Sphingopyxis sp. SCN 67-31
CTGCGACAGGTCGAGGATGTGGATGCCGTTGCGCGCGCCGAAGATATACGGCTTCATGCGCGGGTTCCAACGGTGGGTCTGGTGGCCGAAGTGGGCGCCCGCTTCGATAAGATTCTGCATCGTGACGACAGGTGCCGCCATGGTCTTTCTCCTTCCGGTTAGTCCTCTGGAAGGCAAGAACCGAGACATCCGCGAAGGGATGGACCCGGCACCGGTATGTGCGCCTTCCATGTGGAATGCGCGGGCCGTTAGCCGCATCGCCGCCGGGAATCAAGGAAAAAGCCACTGCCGGGTGCACGCCCGCCGCATGAACGCCGGGCGCAGTCAAAACGATTCATCGACGATAAGCACCGCTTCATCGCAGGATGATTGAGAACATATCATGAACATGGAACGAAGCGGATAGCGAAACCGTCATGCCGATGCGGGAGGTTTCGCAGACCGAAACCGAAAGGACAAGTCGATGCTTCAGGTCGCTGCCGCTCTCCTCTTCACCCTTGCTGCGGGGCTTGGTCTCGCCGTGATCCTGGCGATGCTGACATCGAACGGCGATGCGATCCTTTCGGCGCTTGCGGGCGACGGAGCTTTCCCGGCCGACGGCGTTCCGGCCTCCCCGGCTCCGGCCGCCGCGACGACGCGCCTGCGCCCTGCCCGCCGCCTTCCCGTCCGTTCGGTTTCGCGCGCGATGGCCGCGCAGCCGCTGCTCAGCCGCGCCGCCTGACCCGCGCATAGCTCGCGATGCCGAACGGCAGCAATGCGACATAGATAACGCAGATCGCGAGCAGGCTGTACCAGGGTGCGGTGACGAGCGCGGCGCCGAGCAGACCGACGCCGGCGAGCGCGAAAAGCCGCCACGAGCGACGCAGACGGATCGACGACCAGCCATAGGTGGGGATCGCGGAGATCATCAGCATCGCGATGGCGAGCACCCACGGCATCACGACATACCATTCGCGGAACAGCGTCTCGCCGGTCACCAGCCACAGATAGACGGGAACGAAGGCCAGTCCGGCCCCGGCCGGCGCCGGAATGCCGGTCAGAAAACCCGCCGCCTTGTGCGGCTGGACATCGGCGTCCATGCGCGAATTGAAGCGTGCGAGGCGCAGCGCGCAGCACACCGCGAGCGCCAGCGCCGCGGTCCAGCCGAATTTCGGCGCATCCTGCAGCGACCAGAGGAACATCACCATCGCCGGCGCGACGCCGAAGGCGATCACGTCGGACAGCGAATCGAGCTCGGCGCCGAAGCGGCTCTGGGCGCGGAGCAGCCGCGCGATGCGTCCGTCCATCCCGTCGAGCACCCCCGCGAAGATGATCGCGGCGAGCGCCTTTTCCCACTCCTCGCCGATCGCGAAGCGAACCCCCGTCAGCCCGAAGCAGAGCGCCAGCGCCGTGACCGCGTTGGGCGCGAAGGCGCGCAGCGGCAGGCCGACGATCCGGCGTTCGGCTGCATCCGCCTGTCGATCGGCACCATCCATCGCCGCCGCCCCTATTGCCCGATGCCGTCGATCGTCTCGGCGTGCCCGATCCGCGCGATGACGGTTTCGCCCGCCAGCGCGCGCTGGCCGAGCAGCACCTGCGGCGTCGTGCCCGCGGGCAGATAGACGTCGACGCGGCTGCCGAAACGGATCAGCCCGACGCGCTGCCCGGTCGTCACCTCGTTCCCCATGCTGACGAAGGGCATGATCCGCCGCGCGACGAGACCCGCGATCTGGGTGAAGCCGATCCGCACCCCGTCGGCGCGCTCGACGACAAAATGCTGGCGCTCATTCTCCTCGCTCGCCTTGTCGAGGTCGGCGTTGACGAACTTGCCGGGGATATAAACGAGCTTGCGCAGCGTCCCCGCGACCGGGGTGCGGTTGATATGGACGTCGAAGACGCTCATGAAGATCGACACGCGCAGCATCGGCGCGTCGCCGAGGCCGTCGGGTCCGGCGATCTCGATCGGCGGCGGAACCTCTGCGATCTGGGTGACCAGCCCGTCGGCCGGGGCGATGACAAGGTCGCGCGCCGTCGGGGTCACGCGCACCGGATCGCGGAAGAAGGCGGCAACCCAGATGGTCAGGCCGAACATCAGCCAGCCGGCGATCTCCCAGCCCAGCAGCCAGAAGCAGAGGGTGACGACGCCCGCGATCAACAGGAACTTGCGCCCCTCCGGATGGATCGACGGCCAGCGCCACTTGATGCCGCCGCCGGGACGGTTCGAGGAAATGGTGGAGGACATAGCGGTCTTTCTAGGGGGGCGGTTCCAAAGAGACAATCGAGTTGTGCAATCGTTCCGCGCCTCGCCCGATCAGGCGCATCACCACGGCGGTTGAACAATCGGGCCGCATTGCCTAAGGCGCCCTGCAATTCGACTCCCCACAGGAAAAGGCACGCACATGGGCAAGATCAAGGTAGCCAACCCGGTCGTCGAACTCGACGGCGACGAAATGACCCGGATCATCTGGCAATGGATCCGCGAGCGGCTGATCCTGCCCTATCTCGACATCGACCTGCACTATTACGATCTCGGCATAGAGGAGCGCGACCGCACCGATGACAAGATCACCGTCGAAGCGGCGAACGCGATCAAGAAGCATGGTGTCGGCGTCAAATGCGCAACGATCACCCCCGACGAGGCCCGCGTCGAGGAATTCGGCCTGAAGAAGATGTGGAAGTCGCCGAACGGCACGATCCGCAACATCCTGGGCGGCGTCGTCTTCCGCGAGCCGATCGTGATGAAGAACGTGCCCAGACTGGTTCCCGGCTGGACCGACCCGATCGTCGTCGGCCGCCACGCCTTTGGCGACCAGTATCGCGCGACCGATTTTCGCGTTCCCGGTCCCGGCAAGCTGCGCATGGTGTTCGAGGGCGAGGACGGCACCGTCATCGACGAGGAAGTGTTCCAGTTCCCGTCGTCGGGCGTCGCGATGGGCATGTACAATCTGGACGATTCGATCCGCGATTTCGCGCGCGCCAGCCTCAACTACGGCATCGCGCGCCAGTGGCCGGTCTATCTGTCGACCAAGAACACCATTCTCAAGGCCTATGACGGCCGCTTCAAGGACCTGTTCGAGGAAATCTATCAGACCGAATTCAAGGCGAAGTTCGACGAACTGGGCATCACCTATGAGCATCGCCTGATCGACGACATGGTCGCGTCGGCGCTGAAATGGTCGGGCAAGTTCGTGTGGGCCTGCAAGAATTACGACGGCGACGTCCAGTCGGACACCGTCGCGCAGGGCTTCGGCTCGCTCGGCCTGATGACCAGCGTGCTGATGACCCCCGACGGCAAGACGGTCGAATCGGAAGCCGCGCACGGCACCGTCACCCGCCACTATCGCATGCATCAGCAGGGCAAGGCGACCTCGACCAACCCGATCGCGTCGATCTTCGCGTGGACGGGCGGGCTCAAGCACCGCGGCAAGCTAGACGGCACGCCCGAGGTGACGCAGTTCGCCGACGACCTCGAAAAGGTCTGCGTCGCCACGGTCGAAAGCGGCAAGATGACCAAGGACCTCGCGCTGCTGATCGGTCCCGACCAGAACTGGCTGACCACCGAAGGCTTCTTCGAGGCGATCGTCGAGAATCTCGACAAAAAAATGGGCGGCTAACCAACCAAAAAAGTTGAGATACGACCGGCCGACCTGCATAAGGTCGGCCAATGGTCACCGAAGCCGAAACATCCGCCATCGGCAACGCCCTCGTCGTGCTGGGCGCGGCGGGCGTCGTCATACCCGCCTTCGCGCGCTTCCGCATCTCGCCGGTCATCGGCTTCATTCTCGTCGGGCTGCTCGTCGGGCCGTCGGGGCTGGGAAGCTTCACCGCCGATTATCCCTGGCTGAGGCACGTCACCATCTCGTCGCCGAACGATATCGCGCTGTTCGGCGAGCTCGGCATCATCCTGCTGCTCTTTTCGATCGGCCTGGAGCTTTCGTTCCGCCGCCTCTGGCAACTCCGCAAGCTGGTGTTCGGGATCGGCGCCGCCGAGCTGTTGCTGGGCGGGGCGATCCTCGGCACGGCGCTGATGCTGGTCAGCGATCAATCGACGGCGTCGGCCTATGGACTGGGCATCGCGCTCGCGCTGTCGTCGACGGCGCTCGTCCTGCCCATCGCCGGTACCCAGTCGGCGGTCGGCCGCGCCTCCTTTTCGATGCTGCTGTTCGAGGATCTGGCGCTCGTCCCGATCATCTTCATCCTCGCGGCCCTGTCGCCGGCGGCGTCGGGCGACAGCGCCGAACTGCTGCTGACCACGCTGTGGCAGGGGGCGCTGGTCGTCGCGTCGCTGGCGATCGGCGGCTGGTTCCTGCTGCCGCGCATCTTCGCGCAGGCAGCGCGCGCCAAGGATCCGGAACTGTTCCTGGCCGCCAGCCTGCTCGTCGTCATCGTCGCCGCGCTGGCGACCGCGGCGGTCGGCCTGTCGCCGATCGTCGGCGCGCTGCTCGCCGGGCTGATGATCGCCGAGACCGAATATCATACCGAGGTCGAGGCGATCACCGCGCCGTTCAAGGGACTTGCGCTCGGCGTGTTCCTGATCAGCGTCGGCATGGGGCTCAATCTGCGGACGATTGCCGGACTGTGGCCGCAGCTCATCGCCGCGGTGGTCGGCGTGGTGCTGATCAAGGCGGTCGTCACCGCCGCGCTGCTGCGTTTTTCGGGCGCGGCGCGGCGCGGCACCGCGGCCGAGGTCGGGCTGTTGATGGCCAGCCCCTCGGAAACCACGCTGATCGTGCTCGCGACCGCGCTCCAGGCACAGATCATCAGCCGCACCACCGCCGAATTCTGGCAGCTCGTCACCGCGATCGGCCTGACCATAACGCCGCTGCTCGCACGCGTCGGCCACGACATCGCCCGGCGCATCGAGATACGGGTCGCCGAAGCCGAAGCCGACGACGACGGACCGCCGCCGCGGCGCACCGTCGTCGTCGGCTTCGGCCGCGTCGGGCGCATCGTCGCCGGATTGCTGAAAGAGCATGAGCGCCCCTATATCGCGGTCGATGCCGACATCGACGCCGTCGCCGCGGCGCGGCGCGATGGTTTCGCGGTGCGCTTTGCCGACGTCGGACGGCCGGGCAGCCTCGACCGGCTGGGCATCGACACCGCCGAAGCGGTCGTCCTGACCATGGACGACCCGGTGCAGCAGCTTCGCATGACGCGGCGGCTGCGGCGCAAATATCCCGACCTGCCGATCATCTCTCGCGCGCGCGGCGCCGACCATGCCGCTGCCCTCTATCAGGCCGGCGCCACCGATGCCGTTCCCGAAACGCTCGAAAGCTCGCTTCAACTCGCCGAAGCGGTGCTGATCGACCTCGGCGTCGCGATGGGGCCGGTGATCGCGTCGATCCACGACGTGCGCGCGAAGATGCGCCACGACATCATGACCAAGGGTCACCTCGACCGCGAACCGCGCATCCAGAGGCTGCGGCCGTTGCCCGGCGAGGACGGCTAGGGAGCAGGTCCTTTTCCGCTATTGCCCGCCGGCCCGTCCATCCGCGCGGCCAAGCGCCGACGCATCGGCGAGCGACATTCCCTGCGGCAGGACGACCCCCGACCACTGGCGGTCGGGCTTCAGATAGCGCCGCGCGAGACGCTGGATGTCGGCCGCGGTGACGGCGGAGATATCCTCCCCGATCGACAGCGCCGCCGCGGCCACGCGCGGGTCACGGGTCGCGCCTTCGAGCAGGAACATCCAGTAGAGATTGCCCGTCGAGGCGCTCGCGACCTGCTCGCGGATCGGGCCCGCATTGCGCGCCAGTTCGTCCGCGCTCACCGGTCGCGCGACGAGGTCGGCGGCGATGCCGCGGGCGATCGCATAGAAACGGTCGATGTCCTTCGGCGCCAGCAGACTGCCGACCAGCAGATAACCGCCGCTGTCGAAGGCGGTCGGCCAGTGGCTGTCAACGACGGGCCCGTAGCTGGCCCCCTGCTCGGCGCGCAGCCGATCGAAGAGCCGGTCGTTGAAGATCGCCGCCAGCACGTCGAGCGCGCGCGCGTCGCGCGGCGCCGTGAGACCGCCGCCCGTCGGCCACGCCGTCATCGCCGCCGCCTGCCCACGCTCGCCGCGGTGATAGGCGATCATCGGCGTTTTGCTGTGTTTCGCGAAAGCGACCGCCTGCCCTTCGGGCGGTGCAAGCGGGCTGCGCGGCGGCAGCTCCCCCAGCGTATCGGCGAGGATCTGACGATAATCGACCGAAGAAAGATCGCCGAACAGCTGCACCTCGATCGGCCCGCTCGCGAGCCGCGGTTCCCAGAAGCTGCGGAAAGCCGCGGGCGTCAGCGCCTCGATCTGCGCCTTGTCGGGCGCCGCCCAGCGCGCGTCCCCGGCGGTCAGCCAGCCGCGCAGATTGCGGTCGAGCACCGCATTGGGCGTCGCGTCGTTGACGTCGTAACCGGTCAGAAAGCCGACGCGCAGCCGCTCGACCGGCGCCGCGTCCCAGCGTGGGAAGGCAAGCTTGCCGGCGATCAGCTTCATCTGGTCGGCGAGGTCGGCGGGCCTGCTTTCCGCCGCCAGCTCGAAGGCATCGTCGTCGATATCGAAATTGAGCTGAATCTGCCGCCCGTTGGTGATCTGGTCGATCTCGTTCTGACCCCAGGGACCGATGCCGCTCGCGACCAGCGCATAATCGCCCGTCCACAACAGATTGGGCGCGTCGGCGGCAACGCTGCGATTGCCCGAACCAAAGCGGACGTTGACGCGCACCTTGCCGGGCTCGACCGCATTGTTCGACACCAGCGCGGTCACGCCGTTGGCGAACTCGATCCGTTCGGCCCGCAATCCGGGAATCTGCGTCGCCGACACGATCGTACCGGGCTGGCCGATCGCGGGCAGCTCGCCGATGTCCACCTTCGCTACCGCCAGCCGGTCATCGCGAATCTGTGCGGGGACGGCGAGCGCGGCGAGCAGCGCCTTGTCCCCGCCCTCGACCGCCGTCGGCGTCGTCAGCACGACGCGCGTCACCGGCGCCGCAAAGATCGCGCGGCTGATGTCGAGCATCACCTGCGGCGTCGCCGAAGCACGGATCGCCTTGAACATGTCGACCTGCCCCTGCGGGCTGGTCACGGTTTCGCCAATGTCGACCGCTCGCACCATGTCGTCGGCCAGGCGGGCGCCGGGTTCGTTGCGCGCATTTTCGAGCTCCTTGGCGAGAAACGCCTCGATCTCGTTCGCCTCGCGGTCGATGTCGGCCTGCGACGGCGGCGTCTGGACCGCGTCGGCAATCACGCCGCGCACATCGGCAAGCGCGGCCTTCCAATCGCCGAGCGGCACGATCTGCGCCATGGTCACGTCGGCGCTGCGGCTGACATATTCCTGCCCGACCGTGGCGACGAGGTAGCTGCCGCCGCTGCGCGCCCGGTTTTCGAGCCGCCGGTTGACGAGCGCCTGCGCCAGATATTCCAGATAGAGGCGCCGCGTATTCTCAACCGTGTCGATCCGCTTCTTCCACGGACGGATCATCGCGAGCGTCAATGCCGCGGGCTGGCCCGGCTCGACGATCTCGCGCGCGACCGCCGCCTTGGGGTCGGGTGTACCGAAATCGGGCGGCGTCGGATTCGGTCCATCGGCGCTCCAGTCACCGAAATATCGGGCAATCAGCCGTTCGAATTCCGCCGGATCGGCATCGCCGACAATGACGATCACTGCGCGGTCGGGGCGATACCAGCGATCGTGAAACGCCGCGACGCTGTCGGCGCGCGCACCGGCGAGCGTTTCCTGGGTGCCGATCGGCGAGCGGTCGGCAAGCGGCTGGCCGGCGAAGAGATGGGCGTTGGTGGCATCGGCGATGCGCTTTTGCGGCCCGTCCGATTCGCGCAGTTCGGAAACCACGACGCCGCGCTCTGCCTCGACCGCGGCCGCCGAGATGCGCGGCTCGCGAATCATGCCCGACAGCAGCTTCATGCTTTCATCGAGATTGGCGGCCGTCACGCTGGGAAGATCGAGTTGATAGACCGTCTGCGTCGGCGTCGTCTGGGCGTTGGTGTCGCTGCCGAAGGAGACGCCGAAGCGTTGCCAGATGCGCTTCGCCTCGCCATCGGGAATATGGACCGATCCACGGAAGGTCAGATGTTCGAGGAGGTGGGCGAAACCGCGCTCCTTCTCGGTCTCGAACAGCGAGCCGACATCCATCCGCACCCGGATCGACACTTGCCCCGGCGGGACGCCGTTATTGCGGACCGCATAGCGCAGCCCGTTGGCAAGCGTGCCGAAGCGCCACCCTGCGTCGCGCGGAATGTCGCTGCCGGCATAGAGCCAGTCGTCGCCAGCGGCCTGCACGGAGGAAAGGGCAGAGGTCGCCGCCTCCTGCGCCGGAGCATGCGCGGGCGCGAGCAGCAGCGCGGCGGTCGCGCATGCAGCCAGCAGAACGGAAAAGCGACGCAACACGGCGCGCGTGGGAGAAATTGACATCGGGCCAGTGTATCGCCTTCAAACCTTGCTGGCCACTGAACCGTCGCCCTCTTGTCCCCGGAAAGACATCGGCCTAGCCAATCGGGATGGAACAGCAAGCCGCCGCCCCGCTCGCCGCGCTCGTCCAGATGACGAGCGGCATCGACCCCGATGCGAATCTGGCGACGATCGACCGCGCGATAGCGGCGGCCGCGGCGCAGGGGGCTTCGATGGTCTTCCTGCCCGAAATGTCGCTATTGCTCGACCGCGATCGTCAGCGGTCGGCGCCGCATATCCGGCGTGAAGCGGACAGCGCTTGGCTGCCTGCTTTGCAGGCGATGGCGCTGCGCCATGGCATCTGGCTGCACAGCGGTTCGATGCCGCTGCTCGCCGACACGGGCGACCGGCGCGTCAATCGCAGCCATGTCATCGCCGCCGACGGCAGCATCCGGGCCCGCTACGACAAGATCCACATGTTCGACGTCACGCTGCCGTCGGGCGAGAACTGGACCGAATCGGCAGCCTATGCCGGCGGCGACGCGCTGATCGTGGTCGATACGCCGCTCGGCCGACTGGGGCTGAGCATCTGTTTCGACCTGCGCTTTCCCGAACTCTATCGCGCGCTGGTCGACCGCGGCGCCGAAGTGATCGCGATTCCCGCCGCCTTCACCGTGCCGACCGGCGCGGCGCATTGGCATGTCCTGCTCCGCGCGCGCGCGATCGAAACGGGCTGCCACGTCATCGCGGCGGCGCAGGGCGGCACGCACGCCGACGGGCGCGCCACCTATGGCCACAGCCTGGCCGTCGATCCGTGGGGCCGCATTCTGGCCGAGATCGTCGAGACCGGAGGCGACCCGACGCTCGCGCTGGCACCCATTGCGAAAGAGGCTCGGCGGGAAGCCCGGACCGCCATCCCCTTGGCGCGCTCGCGCGCCGCGCGGCGGGCGACAATCGACAGCGTTTGCGCAGGAGATCGGAACGACTGACGGTTTCGGAAATGCCGGGGCCGTTCAAGCGCGCCGCAAACGGCGCTGCCCTTCCGGCAGTCAATGAAAATGCTTGCTTCGATCTTTAGAGCGGCGTGCGATAAATCGGAATCGTGCCCAATCCGTTCGTGCTGAGCTTGTCGAAGGGCAGTTATTTCTTTCGGCGCTGCCGACGGAAGAACGGTGCTTCGACAAGCTCAGAACGAACGATGACGGGGTGTCGCGGATCAAACACATGCCCCTCCGGATTCTGATGACTTTGGATTGCCCACTTGGTCATTGCGAGCGGAGCGAAGCAATCCAGAGCGGTTACCGCACGCTCTGGATTGCCGCGCGGCTTCGCCGCTCGCAATGACGAGTCCTTCTGATGTCATCATGTTCCAGCAACGACAGCATCGGCGGCAATGCGACGGCACGCGAAGCGTCACGATGCATGAACGCCGTCAGAAACCGACGCAGTCGCGGACACCAGATATGCAAACGGCCCCGAGCAGGAGCTCGAGGCCGTTCGGAAACTGGTTCCGACAAGAGCCGCGATTACGGGCTGGTCGGGTTGTCGTCGTTGTTGTCCGAAGCGATCACGATGCCGACAACGATGGCAGCCAGGGCGAGAAGGCCGATGATCCAACCGCTCCCCGTGAGTTCGCTTTCGCCTTCGGCGGTCGAGGTCGCACGAGCCCCGTCGAACGCGGCAGCCGCAGGAGCAGCCGAAGCCACGACCGGAGCCGCAATCATCGAGGTCGCCGCGAGGGAGACCGCAGCTTTCTTAAGCAGATTCATCTTATTCTCCGTCCACTGGATCAATGGTCTTGTCGAATCACACCAGAAAGCTCTCGCTCCCGATCTGGTTCTGCAATGCCCTCCTAGGCGTAACCATCGGCAATTGCAATGCTGTTTTGGCCTAGCCGATCATTTCCTATCAAATTGCTAATGCACCGATAAATAGACCGGTATCAGCTGCGCCGCGCACGCTCGAAGGCTTCGGAAGTCACCGGATATCCGAGCCCTTCCGGGATGCACAGATACGGCCGTCCACCGCGATCTTCGATCCAGGGTGTGATCAGCTCGATCGGATACTCCTCTGCATGTCTTGCAAAATCCTCGAAATCCGTCCGCTGCGCCAACCGCTCCAGATTGCGCCGAGTCGGAAAGATCACCGATGCCTCCCCACGCTCGGCCATCGCCAGCGTCGCATGCGCACTCGCCCAGAAAATCTGGCTGTGCTCGGCCTCTTCGACGGTGAGTTCGTGGCCGTGGGCGGGGGCCGGCACCGCATAGAAGCGCGTGTCGAAGGTCCGCGCCTCCTTGAAATTGGGGCACCAGCGCGCGAAGGGCACGAGCGCGTCGAGCGCGATCCGCTCGTCGCGCGACGCCAATATGTCCGACAGCAGCGTCCCGCCCAGCAACGCCCGCCGCACGGCCGCGATTTCGCGGTCGCGCAGCCCGTCCCAGCCGACCGCGAGCCCCGTCTCCTCGATCGTCTCGCGCAGCGCGGCAACCCGGGCCGCGCCCTCGGGATCGTGCGGCGCAAAGCCGTGACGCTCGGCAACCAGATAATCGTCGGGATCGATCCGCCCGCCCGGGAACACCAGCGCGCCGGCGGCAAAGGCCATGTTCGTTGCGCGCTTCACCATCAATATCTCGTCGGGACCGCCGTTGTCGGAAGGCCGCATGATCACGAGCGTCGCGGCGGGGATCGCTCCCTCGGGCACCGGCGGCGACGCATAAGGTCGCAAGGTGGAATCATTCATGGTCCAGGCGATACGCCGCGTGCCCGCGCTTGTCATCCCGGCATTGCGGGGACGCCCCTGCAGGTGCAAGATGGCGCCTACAGCGCTACAGCGGGAGCGGACCGTTGGGAATCTTGGAGATATTGGGAGTCGCCGGAAGCCTGAGTCTGCTGGCGGGATGGCGGCTCTATCTGACGATCCTCGTCACCGGCATCGCGATGCATTTCGGCTGGTTGCCGCTGCCCGAACATCTGAAGGCGCTCCAGATCCTGGCCAACCCATGGGTGCTGGGCGTTGCCGCGATCGGCACCCTCGCCGAATTCCTGGCCGACAAGGTGGCGTGGGTCGATTCGATTTGGGACGGGGTTCACGGCATCGTCCGCCCGCTCGGCGGCGCGCTGCTCGCGCTGGCGCTGGTCGACTCGTCCAACCCGGCCTGGCAGGTGGTGGCCTTTCTGCTCGGCGGCGGCGGCGCGCTGCTGAGCCACGGCGCGAAGGCGACGACACGCGCGGTCGTCAACGTCAGCCCCGAGCCCTACAGCAATGCGGCCGTTTCGACCGGCGAAGACGTCGCTACGAGCGGGCTGCTGGCGCTCGCCATCGCTTATCCTCCGCTTGCCATTGGGATTGCGGTGCTTCTGGCGGTTGCGGCGGTGATTGTCATCGTGGTGCTGCGCCGTCTGCTTCGCGGCATCAGGACGACGCTGAAGCAGGCGCTGGGC
>NZ_MEFH01000107.1:0-11784 GCF_001725095.1 Sphingopyxis sp. SCN 67-31
CATATGGACGATTTCCAGCAGGCCTTTAACGACGCGGACATGGTGCTCGCGCTGCCCGTTTATGCAGCGGGCGAAAGCCCGATCGAGGGCGTGTCGTCGGATGCGCTGGCGCAGGGGCTGCGCGACCGCGGCCATCGCCATGCGTCGACCGTTGCCGACGCCGGTGCGCTTGCTGCAACGATCGCGGACGCGATCCGCACCGAAACGCTCGGCGCGGGCGACATGATCATCTGCCTCGGCGCAGGCGACATCACCAAGATGGCGGCGGGGCTGGCGAGCGCGGTGGAGGCGGTATGAGCACCGCCGATACGCTTCCGGCGGTCCGCGGCAAGCTAACCGCAAAGGCGCCGCTGGCGCCGCTCGTCTGGTTCAAGTCGGGCGGTCCTGCCGACTGGCTGTTCGAGCCGAAGGACGCCGATGATCTTGCCGGTTTCCTGCGCGACCTCGATCCCGCGATTCCGGTGATGGCACTCGGCCTTGGCTCGAACCTCATCGTTCGCGACGGCGGCTTTCCGGGCGTCGTCGTCCGGCTCGGCAAGGCCTTTGCAAAGGTCGAAGCCGTCGACGCGACCAGCTTGCGCTGCGGAGGCGGTGCCTCGGGCATCCTCGTCTCGTCGACCGCGCGCGACGCGGGGATCGCGGGGATGGAGTTCCTGCGGTCGATCCCCGGCACCGTTGGCGGCTTCGTGCGGATGAACGGCGGCGCCTATGGCAGCGAGGTCAAGGACATATTGGTCGAAGCCGACATCGTCTTGCGCTCGGGCGAGCGCCGGACCTTGCCGCTTGCCGATCTGGGCTACACTTATCGCCACAGCGAATTGCCCGAAGGTGCGGTCGTCGTGGGCGCGACGTTCCGCGGGCGTCCGGGTGAACCCGAAGCCATCCAGGCCGAAATGGACCGCATCTCGGCGAGCCGCGAGGCGTCGCAGCCGCTGCGCTCGAAGACCGGCGGCTCGACCTTCAAGAACCCCGACGGTCACAAGGCGTGGCAGCTTGTCGATGAGGCCGGTTGCCGCGGTTTCGCCATCGGCGGCGCGCAGGTGAGCGAGAAGCATACCAATTTCCTGATCAACACCGGTGCGGCGACGAGCGCCGATATCGAAGCGCTCGGCGAGGAAGTCCGCCGCCGGGTGAAGGCGAAGAGCGGCGTGGAACTGCAATGGGAGATTCAGCGCGTGGGAGTGGCGAAGTGAGCCGGGGTCCGTGGCATGTCGCCGTCCTGATGGGCGGCTGGTCCGCCGAACGCGAAGTGTCGCTGATGAGCGGCAAGGGCGTTGCCGACGCGCTCGAAAGCCGTGGGCACAGGGTCACGCGCATCGACATGGGCCGCGATGTAGCGCAGCGGCTTGCCGAAGCGCGGCCCGATGTCGTCTTCAACGCACTCCACGGCGTTCCGGGCGAGGACGGCACCGTGCAGGGCATGCTCGACCTCATGGGCCTCAAATACACCCACAGCGGGCTCGTCACGTCGGTTATCGCGATCGACAAGGAATTGACGAAACAGGCGCTGGTGCCGCATGGTATTCCCATGCCGACGGGGACGATGGTCGACAGTGAAAGCCTGTTTTCAGCCGATCCTCTGCCGCGCCCCTATGTCCTGAAACCCGTCAACGAAGGATCGTCGGTCGGCGTCGCGATCGTCAAGGACGATAGCAACTACGGCAACCCCATTGCGCGCGAAGCTGTGGGGCCGTGGCAGGAGTTCGACCGGCTGCTCGCCGAGCCTTTCATCAAGGGGCGCGAACTGACCGTCGCGGTACTCGGCGATGAGGCGCTCGGTGTCACCGAACTGCGCGTGAAGTCGGGATTCTACGACTATGACGCCAAATATACCGACGGTCTGACCGAACATGTCTGTCCTGCCGATGTCCCCGCCGACGTTGCGCAGCGGATGAAGCATCTGGCGGTCGAGGCGCATCGCCTGCTCGGCTGCAAGGGCGCGTCGCGTTCCGATTTTCGCTGGGACGACGAGCATGGGCTTGCGGGTATTTTCCTGCTCGAGGTCAATACGCAGCCGGGGATGACACCGCTCAGCCTCGTGCCGGAACAGGCGCGCGCCATCGGCATGGACTATGCCGAACTCGTCGAACGCATCGTGGGGGAAGCATTGGCATGAGCAGCGGAGCATGAGCAGCACCAGGATCAAACGCGCGAAGGCGCCGCCGCGCCGTCCGTCGCGCGCGCCCAAAAGGCGCCGGTCGGTCAAGCAGTCGCGCCTCAACATGGTCATCAACGCCTTGCCGATCAGCCCGGCGCAGCTTCAGCGCGTCGCCAACTGGACGATCGGTATCGGCCTGGCGGGCGTGCTGGTGCTCGGTGCCGAGGTGACGGGCGTGACCGCGAAAATCCACGAAGAGTGGGCGCAGGCGGTCGGACGCGCCGGATTTCAGGTAAAGAAGGTCGAAGTGGTCGGTGCCGATCGCATCGACCGGCTGAAGGTTTATGATATCGCGCTGGCGCAGAAGGACCGCTCGATGGCCGCGGTCGAGCTTGACGATGTGCGCCGCGACCTGATGCAGTATGGCTGGATCAAGGATGCGCGCGTGTCGCGCCGCCTGCCCGATACGCTGGTCGTCGATATCGTCGAGCGCACCCCGGCAGCGATCTGGCAGAATGACGGCCGACTGTCGCTGATCGACGACAGCGGGGTCGTCCTGGAACCCGTGACGGTCGCGACCATGCCCGACCTGCCGCTCGTCATCGGCCCCAATGCCAATCGGCGTGCGCAGGATCTCGACGCGCTGCTCGCCGAGGCCAGTTCGCTAAAGGAACTGCTCGCGGGCGCGACCTGGGTCGGCAACCGCCGCTGGGATCTGCGCTTCCGCAGCGGCGAAACGCTGTCGCTGCCCGAAGGCGATGCCGAAGCGAAGGCGGCGCTCGCGAAATTCGCGCACATGGACGGGGCAAACCGCCTCCTTGGCCGCGGTATCCTGCGTTTCGACATGCGCGATCCCAGCCGTTTCGTGCTACGCATGCCGCACGAAGGGCAGGTGGCGCCGTCGAAGATCGACGACGCGCGTGCCGCCGCCGACGCGGTGTCGGCGGGTCAGGCGAACGAGGGATAGAAGCGATGGCGCCGCCGCGCATCGAAAAGATTATCACCGCGCTCGATGTCGGGTCGTGGAAGGTCTGTGCGCTCATCGCGGGCCAGACTGCCGACGGGCAGTTGCACGTGCTCGGCACCGGCCAGCGCGAAAGCCGCGGCGTCCAGCGCGGCTATGTCGCCGACATGGAGCAGACCGAGCATATCGTGCGCGAGGCGATCGAACAGGCCGAGCGTATCGCGGGTCTCAATATCGACGACGTCTGGGTCAGCTTCTCGGCGGGCAGCCTCTTGAGCGACGTCGCCCCGATCGAGAGCGAATTGGGCGGTCACCGCATCGAACAGGAAGATATTGACGATCTGCTCGCCGCCGGGCGTGCGGGGATCGATCCCGAAGGGCGGATGATCCTGCACGCGCAGCCGGCGCTCTACACGCTCGACGGGCTGACCGGCGTCAAGAATCCGATCGGGCTGCACGCCGACCGGCTGGGCGTCGACATCCACATCATCATGGCCGACGGCGCCCCGGTACGAAATCTGGAAGCCGCGGTGCGGCAGGCGCATCTCGACGTCAATGCGGTGGTCGCCTCGCCGATCGCGGCGGGGCTCGCCTGCCTGTCGGAAGAAGAACGCGACCTTGGCGTGGCGCTGGTCGAACTCGGCGCGGCAGTGACGACGGTGTCGCTCTATGCAGGCGGAATGCTCGTCGAGATGGTTTCGCTGCCGTTCGGGGCGAGCGACATCACCGACGACATCGCCTCGGCCTTCGGTATCCGGCGCAGCCAGGCGCAGCGGCTGCAGAGCTTCTACGGCTCGGCCTCGGCCAGCCCGCGCGACAACAATGATTTGATCGAACTCGATCCCGGCGCGCCCGCGGGCAGCGATGCGCCGCGCATCACGCGCGCGCAGCTGATCTCGGTCATCCGTCAGCGGCTCGACCAGATGATGGGCGACATCGGACGGACGCTGAAGGATCTTCACTTCGTCGGCCCGATCGGCCGTCAGGTCGTGCTCGTCGGCGGCGGCGCCGATCTGAAAGGCATCGCCGATTATACCCAGATCGCACTCGGCCGGGCGGCGCGCGTCGGGCGACCGCGCGGCTTGCACGGCTTGCCCGATGCCCATTCGGGACCGGCTTTCGCGACGCTTGCCGGTCTGGTTCTTTATGCCGCATCCGATCCCGTGGATCTGCGCGACCTGCCCACGATGGCGCAGGATGTGTACCGTCCCAAGGGGTCGTCGATCATCAACCGACTTATCACCGCGCTGAAGAGCAGTTTCTGACGCGCGGTTGCGCGAAAGGTTAATTTTTTGGGTGATTCCGGCGTCACAATAGTGCAATGCGATAAATCAATGACGGGCGGCCGGACTACCGCCCGAATGGGTCGCAAGGTGAGGGAAGCGGCGTTGGTCCGCCGCTACAGGGAGATTGGTTGATGAGCATCAATATTGGCCCGCCGCAGGTCGATGAACTGAAGCCGCGTATCGCCGTGATCGGCGTCGGCGGCGCGGGGGGCAATGCCATCGCGAACATGATCGCGGCGAAGGTCGAGGGCGTCGATTTCGTCGTCGCCAACACCGACGCGCAGGCGCTCAACGCCTCGCCGGCGGAGCGTCGCATCCAGCTCGGAACGCAGATCACCCAGGGTCTGGGTGCGGGTTCGCGTCCCGAAGTCGGCCGGGCGGCGGCCGAGGAAAGCATTGCGCAGGTCGAAGAGGCGCTGAACGGCGCGCATATGTGCTTCGTCGCGGCCGGCATGGGCGGCGGCACGGGCACCGGTGCGGCTCCGGTCATCGCCAAGGCGGCCCGCGACCGCGGTATCCTGACCGTCGGCGTCGTGACCAAGCCCTTCACCTTCGAGGGCAACCGCCGCATGCGGTCGGCCGAAGCCGGCATTGCCGAGCTTCAGGACCATGTCGACACGCTGATCGTCATTCCCAACCAGAATCTCTTCCTGGTCGCCAACCCGAACACGACCTTCAAGGAAGCCTTCACCATGGCGGATGAAGTGCTCCAGCAGGGCGTGCGCGGCATCACCGACCTGATGGTCATGCCCGGCCTCATCAACCTCGACTTTGCCGACGTGCGCAGCGTGATGCGCGAAATGGGCAAGGCGATGATGGGCACCGGCGAAGCCGAAGGCGACGGCCGCGCGCTCGAAGCCGCGCAAAAGGCGATCGCCAACCCGCTGCTCGACGGCGTGTCGATGGCGGGCGCGAAGGGCGTCATCATTTCGATCACCGGCGGCGAAGACATGCGCCTGATGGAAGTCGACGAAGCGGCGAACCATATTCGCGAACTCGTCGATCCCGACGCCAACATCATCTGGGGCAGCGCCTTCAACGAAGGGCTGGAAGGCAAGATTCGCGTATCGGTCGTCGCGACCGGCATCGACGGTTCGGGTGATGCGGCGGCTCCGGCCGCACCGGCGGCGCGCAGCTTCTCCTTCGCCCCCGCGCGCAGCCCGGCGCCGGCGCCCTTTGCCGAGGAGCCGGTCGAGGCGGCGGCTGTGGAAGCGCCGGTCGAAGCTGCGGAACCCGAGGTCGACACCGACCCCGCACCGGGCTTCTCGCTGGGCGATGCTCCCGCGGCCGAAGCACCGGCGCCGGCCGAGGAAGAGCCGATGGAATTGTCGCAGGTCGCCGCGACCTATGACGATACCAGCGACGAGCTCGTACTCGATGCACCCGAACCGGCGCCCGCGCCGGCTGCCGACCCGGCCCCCGCGGCCGAGCCTGCGCGGCCGATCGGTGGCGGCACCTTGTTCGAACGCATGTCGCGCCTGTCGCGTGGCGGTTCGACCCCTGCCGAAGAAGGCGACAAGGAAGACGGGGTCGATATTCCGCGCTTCCTGGGCCGTCAGAACAACCAGTAACAGGGTTCATCGCGGCCGCCCGATGGGCAGGCGGCCCGAACACGGGATGATTTGCCCATGCGGCGATCCAAATTGACGGCGGGGCCGCGGCGCGTTCGACTTCATGTCGGCGCGCTCGGCCTGCTGTTCCTGTCCGCTGCACCCTTCGCAGCGGCGCATGCATTTCAGGTGACGCCGCCCGATGCGGCCACCAAGGCGGCGATGGAAAAACGCACCGCCGCGCGGACGATGCTGTCGTCGGCGATCGCTCGGCTCGCCTCGAACGCCACCGACAGCGCCGCGCTGCTTGATGCCGGACGCGCCTCGATCGAGCTGGAGGATTATCGCGCCGCGCTCGGGTTTCTGACCCGTGCCGAGCAGGCGAGTCCGCGCGACGGCGCGGTCAAGGCGGCGCTCGGGTCGGCGATGCTCCATCTCGAAAAGCCATCGCGGGCGCTCGACTATTTCGGCGAGGCGCAGCTTCTCGGTGCGCCCGAGCGGCTGTTCCTTGCCGACCGCGGGCTTGCGCGCGATTTGCTTGGCCAGCAGGATGCGGCGCAGCGCGATTATCAACTCGCCCTGTCGATCGCGCCGAGCGACGAAGTGATCCGCCGCTATGCGATCTCGCTCGGCATCACGGGGCAGCCAGACCGCGCGATTCAGCTCCTCACGCCGCAGCTTCGCACCCAGGACCGTGCCGCATGGCGGTCGCGCGCGATGATCCTCGCGATCAACGGCCGCAACGACGAGGCGACCGAGATCGTCAAGGCGACGATGCCGGCGCTACTGGCGCAGAGCATTTTGCCCTATCTGACCCAGATGGACCGGCTCAATCCGGCGCAGCAGGCCGCCGCCGCGCATTTCGGGCGCTTCCCGGCCGGTGAACTTGGCCCGGTGCGCAAGCCCGTGCAGGTGGCTGCGGCGGCTCCAGCCCCGACGCCCGCCTCGTCCCCGACTTCGACGCCCAGCAAACGGCGCGGCGACAAGGACAAGCCGGTGCAGGTGGCCACCGCCACACCGCCACCGGCGACGCGACCGACCCCGAAGCCGACCCTGAAGCCGACGCCGACACCGACACCTGCGCCCACGCCAGCGCCGACACCCGCGCCGACCGTGGGGCAGCCGCCGGCCGCCGTGCCGGTGCGCCGTGCCGATACGCCGTCCGTCCCGGCAGCGAAGCCTCCCGCGCCGACACCGGCGCCAGCGGCGGCCCAACCGGTGGGCGTCGCGGTAAACAGCGGTGCCGGTCCGGTCGGTCCGGGCTTCTCGCTGAGCGATGTCGGCCAGCCGCCGGCCGCTGCCGCTGCGCCGCCGTCGGCGACGACCACGCCAGCGCCCAGTGCTGCGGCTCCGCTCGCCTCGTTGGCGCAGATCGTCAGCTCGATCGAGATTCCGCCCGAGGAGCTTGAGCGCACCAGCGGCGCGGTCGGCGCCGATACGCTTGCCAAGCTGGTCGAGGACAAGCGCAAGGCAGATGCCGCCGAAGCGGCAAAGCGCGAAAAGGAAGAAGCCGCGGCCAAGGCCAAGGCAGAGGCCGACGCCAAGGCGAAGGAAGAGGCCGCGAAGAAAAAGGCCAATCCCTCGCGCATCTGGGTGCAAGTCGCGGCGGGGTCGAACCAGAAGGCGCTCGCCTTCGATTTCAACCGCTTCGCCAAAAAGAATGCCGCGCTGTTCAAGGGCAAGGATGGCGGCTCGACCGAATGGGGCCGCACCCGCCGCCTGCTCGTGGGGCCGTTCAAGGACAAGAAGGCGGCTGCCGACTGGCTCGCGCAATATAAGAAGGCGGGCGGCGATGGCTTCGTCTTCACTAGCGATGCGGGGCAGGAGGTCGATCTCTTCAAATGACGTTGTCGGCCTGTGCGAGCGACCCCAGGGCGACACGCGGACGCCGCCACGACGAACCGGGCCGCGTCGTGCGCGGGCCGCGCGATGCCTTTCAGCGCGACCGCGACCGCATCATCCATTCGATCGCCTTCCGCCGGCTGCGTCACAAGACGCAGGTCTTCGTGGCGCCCGACGGCGACCATTATCGCGTCCGGCTGACGCACAGCATCGAAGTCGCGCAGATTGGTCGCGGTATCGCCCGGGCGCTGGGGCTGAACGAAGATCTGACCGAGGCCTTGTGCCTTGCCCATGACATCGGTCACCCGCCCTTCGGCCATGCGGGCGAGGACGCGCTGAAAGCGGCGATGATGGCGCATGGCGGGTTCGATCATAATGGGCACACGCTGCGCACGCTCGCGCGGCTCGAATGTCCCTATCCGCGCTTCGATGGCATCAATCTGACGTGGGAAACGCTGGAGGGGCTGGCGAAGCACAATGGTCCGGTGCGGCACCCCGGCTGGGCATTGGCGGAAATCGACGCCGAATTTCCGCTCGACCTGACGAGCCACGCCAGCCTGGAGGCGCAGGTGGCGGCGGTCGCCGACGACATCGCGTACGACAATCACGATATCGACGACGGCCTGCGCGCGGGATTGCTGACGATCGACCAGTTGATGGCGCAACCCTTCGTCGCCGACAATTTCCACCTCGTCGAAGGCCGCTTTCCGGGCGCGCCGCGCGACCGGTTGCTGCGCGAACTGGTGCGCGACCAGATCGGCGTGATGGTCAACGACGTGATCGCCGCGACCAAGGCCAATGTTGCCGATGCGGGGGTGGAGAGCGTGGCGGAAGTGCGCGCGGCGGGCCGCACGCTCGGCGGCTTTTCGGAAACGCTGGCGCGGCAGGAACGCGATCTCAAACGCTTCATGTATGCGAACCTCTATCACCATCCGTCGCAGATCGCCGCCGCCGACGCGGCGCGCACCGTCGTGTCGGGGCTGTTTGCGGCCTATCAGACTGACCCTGCGCTGATGGGCGAGGAATGGGCATCGCGGCTGCCCGATACGGACGGGGCGACGGTGCGCCACATCGGCGACTATATTGCCGGGATGACCGACCGATTCGCGATCGATCGCTTTGCCGAGATAAACGGGCGTGCCGCGGTGCCCGAGGCGCTGGCGCATGTCTGATGCCGCGCCCCGCGCGCTTCTGATCGGAGCGACGGGGCTTGTCGGACAGGCGGTTGCCCGCTGCGGCCATGCCCTGCCACTGACCTTGCTGGCGCGCCGTCCGGTCGAGGCGGGGGCCAGCCACCGCGCCGTGACCGCCGATCCGGGCGAATGGGCCGAGATCATCGCGGCGGAGCGCCCCGGGATATTGATCTCCTGCCTCGGCACGACGATCCGCCAGGCGGGGTCGCAGGACGCGTTTCGCGCGGTCGATCATGATCTGTTGCTCGCCTGCGCCCATGCGGCGAAGGCGGCGGGTACGGCGCACATGATCGCGGTCAGCAGCGTCGGCGCGGCGGCGCATAGCGCCAATTTCTATCTGCGGACGAAGGGTGAGGTGGAGGAGGCGCTGCGCGCGCTGAATTTCCTGCGGCTCGACCTGATGCGCCCCGGCCTGCTCACCGGCGACCGGCGGGGGCCGACGCGGATTGGCGAGGGGCTGGCGATGCTTGCCGCGCCGCTCACCGACGCGCTGTTGCACGGATCGCTGCGCCGCTATCGCTCGATTCCGGCCGAAACGGTGGCGCGCGCGATCGTGGCGGCGGCGTCGCTGGCGGCGCCCGGACAGTTCGTCCACGAAAATGACGCGATGCAACAGCTCGCCGATTGACTCTGCCGAAGGCGAGCGCCAAGGCTCAGGCGTCTGTCGAGCCTCTCCAAGAGATTCGACCGGCCACGCGGGAGAGCGCGGGGGCAGGGAAACCGGCCGTCGCCACCGAAGGAGCAACCGCCCCGGAAACTCTCAGGTCAACGGACCGCGCGGCTGGAACGGACACTCTGGAAAGCGTTCGGGCGTCGCCCGGACCACCGAAGGGGTAACTCCATGCCGGCCCGTCATCGCGGGCGCATGGACGAAAACTCTCAGGTTCCCGTGACAGAGGGGGCATGGCGAAGGAACGGCATCGGGCCGCGCCGCGTCATGTCAACGACGGGAGGCCGATATGAGCGAAACCGAAGAAATGGGCGAAACGGTCGCGATCGAATCGCTGCCGCTCGACGCCTGGCACCGTGCAAGGGGCGCGCGGATGGTCGAATTCGCCGGCTATCACATGCCGATCCAGTATGACGGCATCATGGCCGAACATCTGTGGACGCGCGACAATGCGGGTCTGTTCGACGTCAGCCACATGGGGCAGCTCGTGTTCAGCGGCGAAGGCGCCGCCGAAGCGCTCGAGGCGCTGGTTCCGGGCGATATTTCGGCGTTGAAGCCGGGGCGGATGCGCTACTCGCTGCTGCTCGCCGACGATGGCGGCATCCTCGACGATCTGATGATCACCGATACGGGGCATGGCCTCTACATGGTCGTCAACGGCGCGGTGAAGTGGGACGACATCGCGCATCTGCGCGAACATCTGCCCGACGAGATCGAGATGAACCTGCTCGACGAACAGGCGCTGCTCGCGCTGCAGGGGCCAAAGGCCGCGGCCGCGCTGACGGCGCTTGGCGTGGTTCCCGAATTCCCCGATATTCTTCCCGTCGACCGCCTCGTCTTCATGCAGGCCGGCCCCTATCTGTGGGGCGACGTGCGGCTGGGGATCAGCCGTTCGGGCTATACCGGAGAAGACGGGTTCGAAATTTCCGTGCCGGCGAGCGACGTCTCGGCCATCGCCGATGCGCTGTGCGCGCAGGAGGCGGTAAAGCCGATCGGCCTCGGCGCGCGCGATTCGCTGCGGCTCGAAGCGGGATTGCCGCTCTACGGCCATGACCTTGACGAGGGCATCGACCCCGTCGAGGGCGATCTGGCCTTTGCGATCAGCAAGCGCCGCCGCGAAGAAGGCGGCTTTCCGGGCGCCGCGCGCATCCTCGGCCATCTTGCCGACGGCAGCCCGCGCAAGCGCGTCGGCCTGACTGTCGATGGCAAGATGCCGGTGCGCGAGGGCGCCAAGATTTTCGACGGCAACAGCGAAGTCGGCGTCGTCACCTCGGGCGGTTTTGCGCCGAGCGTCGGCGCCCCGATCGCGATGGGCTATGTGCCCACCGGCCTGTCCGAGCCCGGCACGGCGCTCGCCGCCGAAGTCCGCGGCAAGCGCGTCGCCGTGACGGTGACGCCGATGCCCTTCGTTCCACATCGTTACGTGCGCAAACAGGGAGGCTGATCGATGCCGCGTTTTTATACCGAAGAGCATGAATGGATCGATGTCGATGGCGATGTCGCGACGGTCGGCATCACCGACTTCGCGCAGGGCCAGCTCGGCGATATCGTCTTCGTCGAGGTTCCCGACACCGGCGCCGAACTGTCGAAGGGCGGCGACGCCGCGGTGGTCGAATCGGTGAAGGCGGCGAGCGACGTCTACGCGCCCGTCGATGGCACCGTCACCGAAGGCAACGGCCAGCTCGAGGAGGACCCCGCGCTCGTCAATTCGGATCCCGAAGGCGAAGGCTGGTTCTTTCGCATGACGCTCAGCGACAAGAGCCAGCTCGACGGGCTGATGAATGCGCAGGCGTACAAGGATTTCATCGCCGATCTGTGATCGCAAACCCCTTCCGGTCGCGGGAGGGGGAAAGGCCGCAAGACCATGACGGACCCTGCGCTTGCCAATTGCCGCCTGATGGTGGCGACGCCCATCTATGACGGGGCGCAGGGTAGCTATGTCCGCGCGCTGCTCGACCTTGCGTTGCGGGCGCAGGCGATCGGCCTGACGGTGCGGTTCGAGTTCATCCTCTACCAGCCGTCGGTGACGCGCGCGCGCGACATGCTCGCTGCGATCTTCGCGGAAAGCGACTGCACCCACCTGCTGTTCGTCGATGCCGACATCGACTTCGGCGCCGAGGATGTGTTCGCGATGCTGCGCGCGATGGTCGGCCGCGACGATTGCGCGATTCTGGGGGCTGC